>WLEG01000113.1 GCA_009704425.1 Actinomycetota bacterium
ATCGTGGTGAGAACGAGGGCGCGACCAGTCGTCGCAAGCGGGTGTGCACGTCGCCTTCGGCCGACAGGATGGACTCGCGTCGCCGTTCCTCGAGTCGGGGGTCGTTCACTCCGAAGGCCGAGGCGGCCAGACCGGCAGCGCTGTGCCACCGCTTGTCACGCAGGACGGCGACGCAGTCCTCGTAGGTGAAGATCGGATAGGCGAACACGCCCTTGGCGATCCACGACTGCTTCGAGATCTCCCGCAGGGCGTGGCGATGCTCCTCGGCGTCGGCGAAGTCGAAGCCGACGGTGGGAAGTTCCAGTTCGGAGACGGGGGTGGCCATGGGGGAAACCTAGTCCGCGCGGCCGGAAACGGCCCATCGGTGCCCGGCACTAAGGTTGGGCCCATGAAGACGTTTCGCAATTTCATCGACGGCAAATACGTGGACGCGGCCGACGGTCGCACCCTCGGGGTGGTGAATCCGGCCACCGGCGAGCAGTACGCGACGGCGCCGTTGTCGTCGGCCGACGATGTGGACACGGCGATGAAGGCCGCGGCCGCGGCCTTCGAGGGATGGCGCGATTCCACTCCGAAGGATCGTTCGCTCGCGCTCTTCCGTATCGCCGACGCCATCGAGGCGCGCGCCGAGGAGTTCATCGCGCTGGAGTCAGAGAACTGCGGCAAGCCGATCGGCATCACGCGGTCCGAGGAGATCCCGCCGATGGTCGATCACGTTCGTTTCTTCGCCACGGCGGCCCGCCACCTGGAGGGCAAGAGCGCCGGCGAGTACGTGCCGAACATGACCAGCTACATCCGGCGCGAACCCATCGGTGTGTGCGCGCAGGTGGCTCCGTGGAACTACCCGATGATGATGGCGGTGTGGAAGTTCGCCCCGGCCATCGCGGCCGGTAACACGGTGGTGCTGAAGCCCTCCGACACCACGCCGGTCACCACCACCTTGCTGGCCGAGATCTGCGCCGAGTTCCTGCCGCCGGGCGTGATGAACGTGGTGTGCGGTGACCGCGACACCGGACGGGCCATGGTGGTGCACGACACCCCGTCGTTGGTGAGCGTCACCGGGTCGGTGCGCGCGGGAATGGAAGTGGCCGAGGCCGCGGCGAAGTCGTTGAAGCGGGTGCACCTTGAACTGGGCGGCAAGGCGCCGGTGGTGGTGTTCGAGGACGCCGACATCGCGGCCGCCGCCGAGGGCATCGCCATGGCGGGCTACTTCAACGCCGGACAGGACTGCACGGCGGCCACGCGGGTGCTGTGCTCGGCCAAGGTGTACAAGGATTTCGTGGCCGCGCTCACCGAGCAGGCCAAGGCCACGCAGTGCGGCATGCCCGACGAGGACGTGTTGTTCGGACCCGTGAACAATCCGAACCAGTTGACGCGGGTCTCGGGATTCTTCGATCGGCTACCCGATCACGCCCAGGTGAACGCCGGCGGATCGCGGCAGGGCACCAGCGGCTACTTCTTCCCGCCCACGGTGGTCAGCGACCTTCGTCAGAACGACGAGATGATCCAGAGCGAGATCTTCGGCCCGGTCATCACGGTTCAGCAGTTCGCCGACGAGGACGAAGCGGTTCGCTGGGCCAACGGCGTGGAGTACGGATTGGCGTCCAGCGTCTGGACCCGCGACTTCGGTCGGGCGATGCGCATGACCAAGCGCCTCGACTTCGGTTGCGTGTGGGTGAACACGCACATTCCCATGGTGGCCGAGATGCCGCACGGTGGTTTCAAGAAGTCCGGTTACGGCAAGGACCTGTCGGCGTACGCGCTGGACGACTACACGCGCATCAAGCACGTGATGGCCAATCTCGACTGAGAACGCCTCGTCGACTCTCGGTGATGAGTGGCCGGTGACCGCTCACCACCGAGAGTCGACGGTCAGAGACCGCTCCAGTCGAAGGTCTTCTTGAAGAGGTCCTTCTTGTAGAACGTCACCGTTCCCTTGCAGCTGGTGTCGGCCATGCTGGTGCTGGAGAACACACAGTCGACGCCGCCGCTGATGTTGGTGGCATCGAAGTCGCCACCGAGCTTGAAGGTCGCAGCCCCCGAACGGGTGTTGATGGTGAGTTGGATGTAGGTCTTGACCGACACTCCACGCTTGTAGGTGTAGGTGCCGTACTTGTACGACAGGTTGCGGGTGTAGCGAGTGTCGACACGCCCGTCGAAGATTCCGTCCGAACTCGACCAGTCCAGGTAGAAGGTGGCGGTTGCGGTCGCCCCGCTGTATCCCCTCTTGGTGTAGTCGAATTCGAAATGCACTTCCTTCAGGGTGTTGTTGTCCATCACGAGACGACCGACCGTTGCCGCCGATCGTCCTCGGAACTCGATGCTGCCGCTGAAGGCGAGGTTCACCGCCACGTTCTTGTCGGCTCCGACGATGCTCTGGTCGATCGTCAACTCCTTCACCTCGAACGCCGGATCACCCGCGCGGATTCCCTGCGAGGTGTTGGCCGCGGTGGACTTTCCGTTCCAGTTCCAGTTTCCGCTACTGGCGTTGATGTACGCGTACAAATGCTGGTTGAAGGATTTGGGTCCGATGACCGGGGTGGTGACCACCAAGGACGACTCCACCTGGAACACGCCGGCGGTGGTTTCCATGTCGGCCGCGAAGGTGGTCGAGCTCGAGCCGTTCGTCGCGATCTCGAACTCGAAGAGGACGTTCTTGTAGTTCACGGGTCCGAGTCGGAAGTTGGAGACCTCGTACTTCGCGTAGAGACCGTTCTCCGACGTGGTGGTGATCACCTCGACGTCGGTTCCCTTGATGTCGGTCACGAACTGGAAGCCGAAGAACAACTTGGGCAATGTGACCGCGGTGGCACCGGTTCCGACGGTGCAACCGTTCGGTGCGACGCCGATCTTGAAGACCTTCGTCTTGGCCACACCGCCGGAAAGGCTGAGCGCGGTGTCGGTCGCCGAACCGTCGAAGCCCCATGCCAGGCACGGTTCGGTCAGGCTCACGTTGAGGATCAGATTGCTGCGCAGGTAATCACTGGTCTTGCACGGGCCGCCGCAGTCGACGATCTTCCTCATCGACGAGTTCAAGGGGTTGATGTACCCGGTGGAGGAGTAGCCGAGGGCCGGTGACCCACCGATGAATCCGATCTGGGCCGACAGATTCCACAGGTTGTAGCCATTGATTCCGAAGGCGTTCGTCCAGAGGTACCGGGCCGCGGCGGGGTTCGACGGTTGGCCGTCGCTGGTGAGGGAGGAACTGGTTCCCTGGGCGCTGGCCACCAGGGCCAAACCGGGTACCGGGTCGGCCACGGCCGTGAGCGCGATGTTCATCGTGGCCGCCGTGGTGCCACCGCTGGACGAGTATCCGAACGTGGCGTCGGCGGTCGTGCCCAGTGAGAACGAAAAGCCCTTCGAACTCAGGTCGATGGACGCGTTCAGTCGGGTCAAGGTCATCTTCAGGGGCTCGGCGCCGAAGGCGAGGTTCACGGGAACCGAACCAGTGGCTTGCAGTGAGGTGCTCGAGAAGCTTCCGGTGACGTCGAAGTTCAGGTTGGTGAGACCGTCGGTGTTCACCCCGATGGCTTGACCAACGGTTCCCGGTAGCGACGCCACGCCGCCCAGCACGAAGGTCTTCGACTTCAGTGCGGTTGCGACCGAGTCGAAAACGAACTCGGGGGAGGGCAACGAGGTCAATGCCGAGCTCGCGAGGTTCGTGAAGCCGACGCCCATGATGTTGGTCGAGCCGTTCACGTTTCCGGAACCGAAGTCGGTGTCGGGCATCGAGCCCGACATGCTCGATCCACCGCCGAGTTGACCCATGGCGAATCCGACGGGGCTCCAGTTCACGCAACCACTGGTGCTCTTGTTGACCACCTTGGGAATGGAGATGGAGAAACCGCCGCAGAATTCGACGTTCAGGTCCTGGCTCAGCGAGCTGAGGTCGGGCATCTCGAGGTTCGGATCGAACGAGTCGTTCCGCTCTCCGTGCCAGATGGTCATGGTGGGATTCGTCACTCCGTTGCCCTCGAACGTGAGGTCCGCGGTGGACGCCTCGAGGCGGGCCCACTCTCCGGACGTGGCGATGCCTCCGACCGCCGCCACGGTGAGGGGTTCGCCGTCCTCGGTGGTCACTCCCGGCATGATCATCTGTGCGTCGACCAGTTTCAGGAACGTCTCACCCTCGGGGCACTTCGATGCGTCCTCGAACGGGCACGTGGTTCCGACACCGAACTGCGCGCGCAACACCATGACGCCGTCGGGTGTCCAGGTGAGAGTGGAACCGTTCAGGTCCCAGGTGATTTCGCCGTCGGAACGAGAGATGGTTCCGGCGATGGAGTTGGGGTCCACCGAGAGTCCGGAAATCTCCTCGGGCTCCCACGCCGGTAGCCCGGCGCCGCTGGCTTCGAGGCTCCAGTTGTCCTCGTCGGCGAACGACGCGGACATGGTCAGCTGCAGACCGCCCGATCCGATGTTGGCGGTGCCGGCCGCGGCGATGGTGCCGTCGGATTCGCGCGACACCGACACGTCGGTGAGGGTGAGTCCGTCGGACACCTCGATCTCGGGAATGGTCGTTCCACCGACGAGGGCGTCGCTCAGTTGGGCCATGAGCGCTTGATCCGGTCCGGTAGGGGCGATCGAGTCGGGAACGGCGATCGACGTGGACGCGCCCACGGAACCCTTGGATGCCGCGATGGTGGTGTCCGATGCCGCGTCGTCCGTTGCGTCCGAGGAGTCCGATCCTCCGGCGCACGAGGACAACGCGACGACCACCGCGGTCACGATTCCACCACGAAGAAGCGCGGTCATGAGACGGCGGTTCGAGCTGAGAGGCGTGAGATTCATGTTTCCCCCGAGAGACGAGGCGAGCCACCCGACGGCCCGCGACCCGGATAGTACTATCCAATGGCTAGACCATTTCGCCGATGGATAGATTCGGGAACGACCGTTCGCGACACGCACCCCGGGGGAGGACTCGCCATGCGTCCAGAGGACAATCGCTCGAGGAGGCCCGGTTCGTCGCGACTGTTCGCGGTCCCGGCGGGGGCCGCACTGTCGGTGGTCGTGGCGGCGATCCTCGCCGCGTGCGGTGGCTCCGGTGGCCCGTCGACCGGTGAATCATCGTTGGGTGGTTCGTCGGGAGATTCTCCGGAGGTCGAATGCGCGGGGAGTGCGACCGATGCGGGCCTCGGTGACGGAGCGGTGTGTGCCGACAACGGGTTCCGGCCGACCGCGGATGACTTCTCCTTCCCGAACTGGGCGGGCGTTCAGGATCAAGACGGCGGTGACGGCTTCACGCTGGACACACTCGTTCGTCTGTACGGAGCGTCCGAGGTGTGCGTGGACGGCATCGCGGATCCGTGCGAGCCCACGCCCATCGCCACGCAGACGATCGAACAATGGTCGAGCGCGTTGGCCGGCGGTCGTTGTGAGGGGATGGCCACTCTGAGTCTGCGCTACTTCCTGGGTCTGGACCGGTCCGGTGTGGCGTCCACCGTCGAGTTGTCGCGCCCGAACGTCTCGCTGGAACAGGAGATCAACTACTGGTGGTCGACCCAGTTCGTCGACGAGGTGAAGGCACAGGCGGCCGAGTCGCGCACCAAGGATCCGGTGACGTTGACCAAAGAACTCGCCTCCGGTTTGACGGTGGGACTCGGCTACACGATCGGCATCTACGACGAGGGCTTCGGTCACGCGGTGACACCGTTCGCGGTGACCAAGGTCGACGCGGGGTACGTCATTCACATTTACGACAACAACGCCCCCGGGGAGATCCGTCGGATCACCGTCGACGAGGCGGCCAACACCTGGACCTACGACCAAGCGGCGTCGAACCCCGATACGCAGGGCGGGACGACCACGGCGTGGTCGGGCTCCACCGGCACACTGGAGTTGACGCCGATGAGCGCGCGCTCGGCGCCGTTCGCGTGTTCCTTCTGCGATCAGGGCGACTCGGAAGGCGCCGCCACGACGAAGGGATACGTGTCGGTCAATCTGGCCGCCGGTGGATCGACCGGCGACCCCGCCGCAGGTCTGCTGATCGCCACCTCCGACGGTCGACGGGTCGGTGTCGCCGGCGGCGTGGTCGTGAACGAGATCGCCGGCGCGACCTACACCGTGGGCAAGGGCGGACTGGGCACCAG
>WLEG01000114.1 GCA_009704425.1 Actinomycetota bacterium
ATGGTGTCGACGGCGACCGACGGCACCGAGGTAGTGGTGCAGTTCGGTGTCTCGGTGACGAACACACTGCAGTTGCCGGCAACCGGATCGAATCACGAGTCCCCGCTTGTGGCGCTGTCGCTCCTGATGCTCGGCGTGGCAGTGTTGATCATCCGACGGAGGCTGGTCGTCGTCGACTGAGAACCGCGGCCACCTCCTCGTTGCGGTACCGTCGCGTTCTGCGACGGTTGACGAGGGGGGAAGCCGATGAACGAGAGCGCACGAATCGATCCGTCTCGTTTCGTGCCCGTGGGCCGGGTGAGCGAGCAATTCCAGTCGTACAACATCGAGATGGCCGAGATCACCGGCGGCACCTTCTGGCGTCCGTACACCGAGGCTCAGGTACGCGGGGTCGAGCCGGTCACCTTCGCCAGCGAATCCTCCGATGCCGACGGTGAGGGTTCGGCCGCCTTCGCTCACGTGGGTTCGCTGACCGCACCGGTGGCTCCGGTGGATCTGTCGGGTGCGCGCGTGCGCACCTTGGCCCGAGCACTTGGTCCGGTGCACGTGCGCGTGAGTGGCTCCTGGGCCTCGCACACCTGGTTCGACGTCACGGGTGATGTGGAAGGTTCGGCCCCCGACGGCTACCACGCGGTGTTGCGCCGTCATCAATGGGACGGTCTCATCGACTTCGCCCGAAGCGTCGGTGCCGACCTGGTGCCGTCGATGGCCAACACCGCGGGCGCGCACCTCTCCGACGGCTCGTGGAATCCGGCGAACTCGCGTGCTTTCCTCACGTACACGCTGGAGCACGGGCTGAACGTCGCCGGTGCCGAGTTCATGAACGAACCCGATCTGGCCACGCTGCACGGCGCCCCAGCGGGGTACACCGCCGCCGACTATCGACGCGACGTGGCCATCTTCGTGCGCACGTTGCGCGAGACCGCGCCCGAGGCGTTGTTCATCGGCCCCGGTGCGGCGATGGCGCGCATGCCGGGTGCGGCTCCGTTCCCACACCTGCCCATCGACGACTTGATGACCGGACCGGCCGGACCACCCGACGTATTCAGTTATCACTTCTACAACGGACTCAGCGAACGTGGTGGGGGACTCCACCACACGCCGGCGGATCAGGTGTTGACCGAGGAGTACCTCGCGCGCACCGAGAAAGCGCTCGCGGGTTTCTCGGCGGTGCGCGACGATCATGCTCCGGGTGCGCCGATGTGGCTCACCGAAACCGCCGATGCGGCCTATGGCGGCAGCACGTGGGCTCCCACCTGGTTGGATGTGCCGCGCTACGTGGATCAACTCGGTCGACTTGCGCGCAACGGCGTGGACTGCGTGATGCACAACACGCTGTGCGCCAGCGACTACGGGATGTTGGACTCGCGCACGCATGCCCCGCGCGCCAAGTACTGGGCGGCCTGGATGTGGGCCAAGTTCATGGGCACCGAGGTGTTCGACGCGGGCGTTCCGCTGCGCGAGGGACTCCATGTGTACGCACACGATCGCCGTGGCGGTGCGGGCCATGCGATGGTGTTGATCAACAACTCCCGTACCGAGTCGACACACGTCGAGTTGTCGTCTCCCGCGAGTGCGTACGTGCTGACCGGACCGGAACTGCGGGGGCTCGACGTTCACTGCAACGGCCGACTGCTGAGCATGATCGACGACCACACGATGCCCGAACCGGTGGGCGTCGCGGTGGAGGGCACGCTCGTGTTGCCCCCCGTGAGTGTCACGTTCGTGACACTCACGGCGTGAACACCACTTCCGTCTTCTCGTTTCCTCGAATCGGCAATTGTCCCCTTTGCGTCCGGATCACGACCGGGTGACGTTCGTTCATTGAAGTCCCCGGATAGCGGGTGGACACTCATCGTCTCGCACCGATGGTCGGTGCGCGTGTTGTTCACACGGCGATGGAGGTCAAACAATGAACACGAAAACCGTTGATAAGCGAGGCAGGAGAAGCAAAGCACTCTTGCCACTCGTTGCGATCCTCGCGACGTCGGCGTGGGCGACCACACTGACGAGTGGAGTGGCACGCGCGAGCACGATCACCACGGGCGAGATCAGCACCCGTGTGAGCGATCACGTGGGAATAGACGCCGACGGAGAACCAGACGGAACGGCGTCGTCGAACTGCATCCGCTATTCACCGACCGACACCTCGTCGTCGTCGGACTGGGTGGATGCCATGTCGACGCCGAACGAGGCCCGCACCGCGCACGGCCGTGAGGAAGGCAGTTGCCCCAGTGATCTCGAGATCGAGGAGCAGAGTGCGGTGGGCATCCGCCCCGCGGCGGGTGGCTCCGTCGCCGACGGATCCCGTTTCCTGCTCGGACGAGTCGTTCACTACAACAATCCGATCATCGGTAGCGCCGACTACTTCAAGGGTTTGTTCTCGGTGCGCATGGACGGATTCGACGGAGATCCGGTGGTCAACTTCGATTGGTGGATGTGGGAGACGCCCAACAATGCCGATCCGTGTCCGGGTGGCGACGACGAGAACGGCTGCTTCGACGAGATCAAGTTCTCGTCCAAGTTCTCGGACAAGTTGATGACCCAGGGCGGTGTCGACTATCGACTCCTGATCGACGGCTTCTTCCCGGTCGCGGCGGGTGCGGCCTGTCCGGCGACTCCGACGGGCGACACGAACGACGTGTTCTGGACGGCGGAGCGAGCCACGTCGCACGCGTGCCTGTACGCGACTCTGGGACAGGTGCGCACGGTGACCGTTGTGAAGGACATCAACGGTGTCACCGACGAGATCACCGCCCCCTCGACGGAGTTCGATTTCACCACCACCGGCACTCTCAAGGGTTCGCCGTGGGACGACGACTCGTTCTCGTTGACGCCCCCGGCCAATGGCATGGCCTCGTCCAAGGCCGTGGAGATCGCCCGTGGGGACACGGTGACCATCGACGAAGGTCCGGCAACCAGCGCGAAGTGGGAACTCACGGCCGTGAGTTGCGTCGACTTCGGTGCCAATGGCGATCCGCGTCCGCTGCCCAGCGCCACGTACGACCTGGAGGATGGAGTGATCACCCTGACGAACGTGCCGGCACCCGCCAACATCGAGAAGCCGGACATCACGTGCACCTTCACCAACACCTACACGCCGATGGCCACGTTGACGTTGAAGAAGACGGTCTCGTCCGGCGAGGCGACCGCCGCGGACTTCACCTTGACCGCGACCGGTGAGTCGTCGGCTCCGGCGAGCGGCCGCGTGGTGAGCGGTGTGACCGGTTCCGATGCGGTGACGTCGGTGGTCGTTCCGGCCGGCGAGTACCAGCTGAGTGAGTCCGGACCGGTCAGCTACATCTCGGACAATGGTTGGAGTTGTGACGGCAGTGAGGAATCCGCGAATGTCGTGTTGCTCTCCGACGGTGATTCCACGACGTGCACCATCTCGAATCGTTACGCCGAAGGCGTGTTGAACATCGCCGTCGTGGTGAGTGATCCCTCGAACGGACTCACGAATTCGACGAAGGTGTTCGCGGGAACGTACGTGTGTGGTGACGCCGCACCGGTGGCGTTCACCGCCACCGTGGCCGCACCGTTCGTGGTGTCCGACCTACCCAAGGGCACCTCGTGCACCGCGACCGAGACTCAACCCACCGGCGACTTGTTGAACGCCAACTACTCGTGGGGAACGCCCACGTACAGCACCCGGCCCGTGACCATCGGTGACGGAACGGTGGCGACGTTGACGATCACGAACCCGATCGGCTTCGTCGCGCCGACCACCACGACCGCGGCGCCCGCCCCGACCACCACCGTGGTTGTGACAGGTCTCGGGGGACCGGCCACCACGACGAGCCTCCCGGTGTCGACCGTGGCGCCTTCGGCACTGCCCACCACCGGCTCGGGCAACACCACCTCGCTGGTGGCGTTGGCGGTGGCGCTGATGGTGATCGGTGTGGCTCTGGGCCGCCGACGTCAGTGGTCGGACGAGGTCTGATCCGACCTGGTCATCAGTGAGTGACGGGGCCGCCGTCCGGTCGTGTGCTCGACTTCGGTCGGGTCGTGACAGGGACGGCGGCCTCGTGGCGCCCGAGGGGCGTATCGAACGAACAAGTAGCCTGCGGAGGTGCACGGCAGGGTCGCGACGGAGTTTCGCTCCGGGTTCGGCTCCGCCCCCGCGCCTTTAGCTCAGTCGGTAGAGCATCGGACTTTTAATCCGCTGGTCGAGGGTTCGAGCCCCTCAGGGCGCACCACGGCGTGGGCCGGCGGCGGGTGTCGCCGGCCCGGAGCCGTGCGAGACTGACCGGGTGAGCTTCGACAACATCGCCCTCTCGCGTGACGGTGCCATCGCCACCATCACCCTCGATCGCCCCGAGAAGCGCAACGCGTTGTCGCTCGACACCATGCTCGAGATCATCGAGGCCCTGCAGTCGGTGGCGACCTCGGAGGCCGACGGTGTCATCATCGCGGCCAACGGCCCGGTGTTCAGCGCGGGTCACAACTTCGCCGACATGGCCGGTGCCTCGGTGGAGGTGACCCACCATCTGTTCGACACCTGCACGCGCATGATGGACGCGGTGCAGAACATCCCACAGCCGGTCATCGCGCGCGTGCACGCGTTGGCCACGGCGGCCGGTTGCCAATTGGTGGCCTCGTGCGATCTGGCCATCGCCGCCCAGTCCGCATCGTTCGCCATTCCCGGTGGCAAGGGTGGCCTGTTCTGCCACACACCGTTGGTGGCGGTGGCCCGCAACATCGGTCGCAAGCGCGCCCTCGAGATGGCCATGACCGGTGATCCGATCACCGCCGCCGAGGCCGCCGATTGGGGTCTCATCAACCGCGCGGTGCCCGATGATCGACTGGATGCCGCGGTGCTGGACCTCATCACGCGAGCCACGCGCGGTTCGGCTTGGAGCAAGGCCGTGGGCAAGCGCACCTTCTACGACCAGATCGGTCTGGACCAGCCGCTCGCCTACGAGATCGCCGTCGACGTGATGGCCGACGCCGCCACCTCGCCCGACGCGCAAGAGGGAATCGACGCCTTCCTCAACAAGCGTCAGGCCATCTTCCACCAAAGACCCTGAATCGGTTCTCACCATCGGTCGTAGAGTGATCGCATGAGCAGCGACTCCACCGTCACCACGTTCGCGGTTCCCGGCATGACCTGTGGTCACTGCAAGCAGGCCGTCACCACCGAACTGTCGAAGCTCACCGGTGTGTCGGCGGTCGACGTCGATCTGGACACCAAGGCCGTGACGGTCACCAGCTCGGGTGCGCTCGACTGGAGCGCGATCGCGGAGGCCGTCGATGAAGCCGGATTCGAAGCCGTCGCCGGTTGACGACCCCGTCGTCCTGGCCGTCACCGGGATGACGTGTGCCGCCTGCGCGGCGCGCATCGAGAAGAAGTTGAACAAACTCGACGGTGTGGTGGCCACGGTCAACTACGCCACCTCGAAGGCCACCGTCACCGGCCTGCACACCCGACCCGAAGCCGATGAACTCGTGAGTGTCATCGAGGGACTCGGTTACGGCGCCGTGGCACCCAACGTCGACGACGGAGAATCCACGGTGGAGATCGCCACCGAGGCCCATCTGGTGGACATACGTCGCCGGTTGTCGGTGGCCGTCGTGTGCGCCGCACCGGTGATGGCGATGTCGATGATCGGCGCGCTGCAGTTCGACGGATGGCAGTGGGTGTCGTTGGTGCTGGCCGCTCCGGTGTCCACGTGGTGCGCGTGGCCCTTCCACAAATCGGCGTGGCGAAACGCCGCGCATCGCACCACCACCATGGACACTCTCATCTCGTTGGGCGTCATCGCCGCCATGGCTTGGAGCCTGTGGGCTCTGGTGTTCGGCAACGCCGGCGAGATCGGCATGAAGATGAACATGAGCCTGTTGCCGCGCACGGAGTCGCACCACGGCGCGATGGTCCACGACGAGATCTATCTGGAGGTGGCCACCACCTTGGTGGCCTTCATCCTGGCCGGTCGTTGGTTCGAGGTTCGGGCCCGCCGACGCGCCGGTGACGCGTTGCGCGCGCTGTTGGATCTGGGTGCCAAGTCGGTGACGTTGTGGCGCGACGGAAACGAGACGGTCATCCCCATAGGTGCGCTGGGCGTGGGCGAGACGTTCGTGGTGCGG
>WLEG01000115.1 GCA_009704425.1 Actinomycetota bacterium
CCCACATCGGTCGAGGTCGACCGCAGTCGCGAGGCCCAGCGCGCGGTGCTGGCCTTCCTGTATTCCACGCCCGCGTATCAGCGTTCCCTCGAGTTGTTCGGATGGCCCGAACTCGGTCCGCGTCTTCGAACCATGACCCGCAACGGGGATTGGGGCTCGCTCGGATCGCTCATGAGCGACGAGGTTCTCGACACCGTCCTACCCGCCGGCACGTGGGACGAACTTCCCACGATCCTCGAGCAGTGGTACTCCGGTCTCGTGGACGGACTCTTGATCCAACCTCCCGACGACCCGGCTCTGGACGCGCGTTTCGCCGAGACGTTGCGCGCCATCGGCTCGATTCGACCGCGACTCGGCTGATCAGGCGTTCGACAGCAACTCGTCGATCAACGGAACGAGCGACTCGGCGTCCAGACTTCCTTGCACCTTGGTGACCTTGCCGTCCGCGTCGATGAACACCCAGGCCGGCTGGAACGGCACGTCGTAACGGGCGAACACGTCACCCGCGACGTCGCGCAGGCTGGGGAAGGTCAACCCGTGCCGGGAGATGAAGTCGAGCATGAACTCGTCGGATCCGTTCCATGCGACCCCGTAGAAATCGACCGATTCGCCGTAGGTGGTGTGGGCCTCCTCGACCGAGGGGGCTTCGACGTTGCACTGCGCTCAACCGGGTGCCCAGAACCACAACACCACCGGACGTCCCGAGGCGGCGAGGTCCACGGTGGGCTCGATCAACAACTCGCTCGACGCGGAGGTCACCGGAGCCGACTGGGGCGCGGCGCCGGTGTCGGCGACGTCACTCGCGCACCCCGATGCGAACAACACGACGGCGAGCGACAGCCCGCACATCCAGGATCGCGCTCCAATCATGACGTCACGGTAGACGCTTCCTCGCGCGCGGTCTCGGCGGAGGGCCGGGAGGCGTTCGTGACGATGGCCACCCCGACCAGAATGACCGGAAGCGCCATCGCCATGTTCACCGACACCGACTCGTCGCTGAACACCACCCCCAACAGAACCGCGATGGCCGGGTTGACGTAGGCGTAACTCATCGCGAGCGGGCCGCTCACGCTGGAAATCAGATGGGTGAACGCCGAGAAGGCCACGATCGAACCGAACACCACCAGATACGCCACCGCCAATCCACTGCGAAGGCTCGGAGCCTCGACGCTCTCGCCCGACACCAACGACAGGACCATGAACGCCACCGCCGCGGCGGCCATCTCGAACGTCGTCGTCATCGGTCCGTCCGGCATGTCGATCCGTCGGCTGAGGGCCGATCCGAAGCTCCACGAAACGCAGGCCACGAACACCAGTGAGACACCACTCCAGGAACCGGACAGGCCGTCGTCGGCCACGAGTATCGCAACGCCTCCCATTCCGATGAACATGCCGACCCACTGCATTCGATTGGGCCAGACCTTCCACAATCCACCCCACATCGCCATCATCATGGGCTGGATCGCGATGATGGTGGCCACCAGTCCGGAGTCGACTCCCCGATCCTCGGCCAACGTCACCATGCCGAGACCACCGATGAGCAACATCACTCCGATCATCGACGCGTTGCGCATCTGGGGACGCGTCGGCCAGGCATGGCCGCGCACTCGCAGGAAGACGGCCATCGCCACGGCGGCGACGACGAATCGACAGCCCTGCATGAAGAACGGCGGCAAGGTCTCCAAGCCGATCTTGATGGCCAGATAGGTCGATCCCCAGATCACCCACACCGCCGCCAAGGACAGCAACGTGAGACGACCGAACGAACGCGACATGAGGACATTCTCACCCACGGTCACGTGGCGCGGAGAATCCCCGCCGATACCGTACGCCTCGTGTCCGAACACGGCGTCACGACTCCGCCCTTGTGCGTGCTGGGCGACTTCGCATGGGACGTCCTCATCCGCACGAACAGCGAGTTGCTGCGTGGTGGCGACACCTTCGGCGAGGTGATGCTCACCCCCGGTGGCAGTGCGGCGAACGTGGCCGTGTGGGCCAGTCGCTGCGGCACGGCCACCCGGTTCGTCGGCAAGATCGGTCGCGATCGCTTCGGCCAACTCGCACAGGAGGACCTCGAACGCGAACGCGTGGTGGCGCACCTCGTGGAGACCGAGGCCCACTCCACCGGATCGGTGGCCGTCTTCGTCGACCACACCGGACAGCGTTCGATGGTGTCGGGACACGGCGCCGACTTTTATCTCATGCCGTCGGAGTTGCCCACCGACGCCATCTCGTCGGCGCGACACCTTCATCTCACCGCGTGGTCGTTCTTCACCGATCCCCCGCGTTCGGCCGCGCGTGCCGCCGCGCGCACCGCTCGCGCGAGTGGCGCCACGGTCTCGTTCGACCCCGGTTCGTTCCAGATGATCATGGAGATGGGCGTGCCGGCGTTCCTCGGCGCCTGCGCCGATCTCGACTTCGACGTGGTTCTCCCCAACAAGGAGGAGGGTCAGGTTCTCACCGGCGAGACCTCAACCGAGGCCATCGCCGAGGGACTCACCAAGATCTTCCCCGATGCGCTCATCGTGCTGAAGCTCGACGCCGATGGCGCCTTGGTGCACGACGGTCGGTCGAGCACGCACATTCCTCCGGCCACCAACAACCTCGTCGACGCCACCGGCGCCGGGGACTCGTTCGCCGGTGCGTTCCTGTCGCACTACTTGGAATCCGGTTCACCGATCGACGCCGCCCGCTTCGCCACCCGCGTGTCGGCGTGGGTGATCGAGCACATCGGTGCGCGGCCGTCGGCCGACGCCCGACTGCGTGGCCTGTTGTCGGGACCTCGCTGAGAAAGGATCACGCATGGATCTCGGAATCTCCGGTCGTCGCGCGATCGTCACCGGCGGGTCCGGCGGACTCGGCCTCGCCACGGCCAAGGCACTGGCCGCCGCGGGTGTCCGCGTCGTCATCGTGTCGCGCGACGCGACGAACCTCGCGCGTGCGGCCTCCGAGTTCGCCCCGGGATCCGAGGTGGACACCTTGGTGGCCGACGTCGCCGATCCCGAACGGGTCGTCACCATGGTGCGCGAGGCCCACGACATCATGGGAGGCGTCGACATCCTGATCGCCAACGCCGGCGGACCGCCACCGGGCACCTTCGCCTCCACACCGTTCGAGGCGTACGACGCGGCGTTGAAGTTGAACCTTCTCTCGACCGTGGCCATGTGTCGCGAGGTCGTCCCGATCATGCGCGAATCCCGCTGGGGACGCATCGTGGCCGTCACCTCCACGTCGGTGCGCGAACCCATCGAGCACCTCATCCTCTCCAACACCGCCCGGGCCGGACTCACCGGATTCCTCAAGACGCTCGCGCGCGAGGTCGCCGGGGACGGCATCACGGTGAACACTCTGCAACCCGGCCTTCATCTCACCGGCCGATTGGCGGCGTTGTATCCCGATCCCGACGCCCTGGCCGCCACCATTCCGGCGGGCTTCGTCGGAGACCCCGACGATTTCGGTCACGTCGCGGCGTTCATGTGCTCGACCCATGCCCGGTTCATGACCGGCGTGTCGGTTCCCCTCGACGGCGGAGCGTTGCGCGGACTGCAGTGACGGTCAGGCGCGCGCGGCCGCGACCCGTCGCACGACCTCGACCACCTGGTCCGCCGGCGCTCCCGGACCGAGAACCGCGGCGATACCGACGGCGGTGAGTTCCTCCACGTCCTGGTTGGGAACGATCCCGCCCAGCACGACCGGTATGTCCGATCCCCGATCGCGAATGGCCTTCACCACCAGAGGCGCCAAGGTCATGTGCGCGCCCGACAACATCGACAAACCCACCACGTCCACGTCCTCGTCCACGGCGGCGGCGGCCACCGTCTCGGGGGTCTGGAAGAGTCCGGTGTAGATGACCTCGATACCCGCGTCGCGCAGGAGTCGGGCCACCACCTTGACCCCGCGATCGTGTCCGTCGAGGCCGACCTTGGCCACCAACACGCGCAACGACTCGTCGTTCGAACTCATATCGTCGGCACCTCCACGTGACGACCGAACACCCCGGCCATGGTGTTCATCATCTCGCCCACCGTCACGTACGCCTGCGAGGCTTCGATCAGGGCGGGCATCAGATTCACCTCGGGGTCGACCGCGTCCTTGGCCAGACGGTCCAGAGCGTCGCGCACCGCTTCGTCGTTGCGATCGGTTCGGACCTTCGACAGTCGCGCGCGTTGCTTGCCCTCGTCCTCGTTGGTGATCTTCAGGATCGCCAGATCGTCGTCGTCGTTGCCTTCCAGGAAACGATTCACACCGACGACGACACGTTCACCCCGGTTGAAGTTGCGCTCCAGTTCGTAGGCGCTGTCGGCGATCCGTCCCTGGAACCAGTTCTCCTCGATGCCGGCGATGCATCCCTCGAGCATGGAGCCTCGACCCATCTCGTCGATGGCCGCGAAGATCTCCTCGGCGCGACGCTCCATCTCGTCGGTCAACGACTCCACGAAGTACGAACCGCCGAGCGGGTCGGCCACGTGGGCCACGTTGGTCTCGTACGCGATGACCTGTTGCGTGCGCAGCGCGATGCGGGCGGCCTTCTCGGTGGGCAGCGCCAGGGCCTCGTCCATGGAATTGGTGTGCAGAGACTGCGTCCCGCCCAGAACACCGGCCAAGGCCTCGATCGCGGTGCGGACGATGTTGACCTCCGGTTGCTGCGCGGTGAGCGAGACTCCCGCGGTCTGGGTGTGGAATCGCAACTGCATGGAGCGTTCGTTGGTGGCGCCGTAACGCTCCTTCAGCCAGCGCGCCCAGATGCGACGCGCCGCGCGGTACTTCGCTATCTCCTCGAAGAAGTCGATGTGCGCGTTGAAGAAGAACGACAGACGCGGGGCGAAGGAGTCCACCGGCAGGCCGGCTTGCCGCGCCAACTCGACGTAGGCGAATCCGTTGGCCAACGTGAACGCCAGTTCCTCGGCGGCCGTGGAGCCGGCCTCGCGGATGTGGTAGCCCGAGATGGAGATGGAATGCCACCGGGGCATCTCGGCGGCCGTGAAGGCCACCGTGTCGCGAACGAGCCGCATCGACTGCCGAGGCGGGAAGACGAACTCCTTCTGGGCCTGATACTCCTTCAGGATGTCGTTCTGCAGCGTGCCGCCCAGTTTCGCGCGCGGCACTCCGGCGTTCTCGGCCTGCGCGACGAACATCGCCAGCATCACCGCGGCCGGTGAGTTGATGGTCATCGACGTGGTGATGCCACCGAGGTCGATGTCGGCGAAGAGGTCGCGCATGTCGGCCAACGTGTCGATGGCCACTCCGCAACGACCGACTTCGCCGAGCGACATCGGGTCGTCGGAATCCAGACCGAGCAAGGTGGGCATGTCGAACGCGGTGGACAGTCCGTCTCCTCCGGCCTTGATGATCTCCTTGAACCGCCGGTTGGTGTCGATCGCGGTACCGAAGCCCGCGAACATGCGCATCGTCCAGAGCTTGCTGCGATACATGGACGCGTACGGTCCGCGCGCGTACGGATACTGACCGGGGAACTCGCCGTCTTCGGGGCCGTACACCGGCTCCAGGGGAATCCCCGACATGGTCTGGAAAGGTCCTTCGCGCAATCGGGACTCGTCGTACGCCTGCTGCCACTGTTGCCGGGGAGTGTTCACTCCTCCATTGTGTCGGGGATTCGGAGCGTTGCTCCACCCGAGCCGTCGGGGCCGGAAGCCTCGGTGGAGCGCTCGGACGCCGGGAGCACGCATTCGGCGGTTCCTCCGGGCATCCGGTGACGATTCCGGGCCACCCAGCGGTACGCGACCGCCGCCACGGCGTCGACCCCGGGCAACAGGATGAACCGACCGAGCACCCACCACCCGGAACGACCGTGGATGAGGGTGCGCGCCACGGCTCGGTGACCCGACGACACCTCTCCGTCGACCCCGACCCACTGCACGGCCGTCTCGCACATCTCGCGCGTGAGACCCAAAGCTTGGAGGTCCGTGCGTTGCCACGCGACGATGAGGGGACGACGCGCGATGCGTCGCTCGATGAACCGCACCGACCGGGTACAGAACGCGCAGTCACCGTCGTACACGAGCACGGGTGCACCGGCGTTCGGTCGGGACGTGTTCATTCGCTCAGTGTGCCAGCCATTCCCCGG
>WLEG01000116.1 GCA_009704425.1 Actinomycetota bacterium
AACGGATGACGATCGTCGACGGGGGCGATGGGCAGACCCACGTCCGCGGGGTCGTACATCGTGGAGTACTCGCCGGCGGCCGAGTAGGGCGGGTGCGGACGCAGATAACTGGCGTGCGCGAACCACGGATCCCCGTGTTCGCGGTCGCGTAACCAGGCGATGAGACGATCGGTGGTGTACGCCGAGACGCTCATGTCGACGGGGCGTTCGTGTTCGGTGGCCAGCAGGTGCAGGTGACCACCCGACACGTCGTGTCCGCGAGACGCGAGGAAGTCCACCCATGGTTGGTGCGGACCACTCATGTCCATCTCCCAGTCGAAGCCCGGCAGCAATCCCTCGTAGGAGGACAAGCGCGGGTCGTCGGGGCCGGTCGACACGCGCGGATCGATGGATTGATCGGTGTATCCGAAGAGCGCCGGTCGGTAGCCCGCGCGCCGGGCCAGCAGAGCGACGTTGTCGAAACGACGATCGAGCGGGGTGCCGTTGGCGACCACGCGATGGTTCATCTGGTACATGCCGGTGTACAGACCGGCGCGTCCGGGACTGCACGGCGTCGATTGCGTGTAGTGACGACGAAAGTGGACCCCGTGACGGGCCAGTTCGTCCAGGTGCGGGGTGCGCACCACGGGATGACCCATCGCGGACAGAGCGTCACCTCGGAACTGGTCCAAGGTGATGAGCAAGACGTTCGGTCGACGCACGGTGACAGCCTGCCACGCGCGATCGCCGTCGCGAAGGTAGACCGATAAGGACTTCGCATTTTCCCCGCCGTACCCCAGCGGTACGGTGAACGTCGTGAGTGGTGAGATGGTTCCCCGAGGCCGCAGAGTGTCCGTTCTCGTGTCGCTGACCATCGTTCTTCTGAGCGTGGTGTCCGCTCTCTCGTTGTCCACGGCCCCGCCGGCCAGCGCGTCCGCTCGCTCCAGCTACATCGTCACCCTGCGCACCGCCAACGATGCCCAGCTCTTCCGCACCCGTATGAACTCCTCCGGCGGCGTGGTCACCGAGGTTCTCGATTCGGTCTTCAACGGCGTCATCGCCAACCTCACCGCCGCTCAAGTGGTCCAATTGCGTCGCGACCCCCGCGTGGTCCGCATCGAATCCAACAAGGTGGTTCGAACCGCCGAACTACCACCGACGTGGGGCCTCGACCGGGTCGACCAACGCGCCCTGCCACTCGACTCGTCGTTCTCCATCGACGCACGGTGGGGTGGAGGGGTCACGGTCTACATCGTCGACACCGGCATCAACCTGGGTCACTCCGAGTTCTCGGGTCGGTTGTTGCCCGGTCACGACGTGCTCACCATCGGAGGCAACGGCGACGACTGCAACGGACACGGCACGCACGTGGCCGGCACGGTGGCCGGAGTCACGTACGGAATCGCGCGCTCGGCCCGGCTCGTACCGGTTCGTGTCCTCGACTGTCTGGGTGGCGGCACCACGGCCGGTGTCATCTCGGGGATCGATTGGGTGATCGAGCACCATCAGGCCGGGGTACCCGCGGTTCTGAACATGAGCCTCGGCGGCACCCATTCGCCATCGCTGAACGCCGCCGTCGATCGCGCGGTGGCCGACGGCATCACCGTGGTGGTGGCCGCCGGCAACGAGAACGCCGACGCCTGTCGCGTTTCTCCGGCCTCGGCCGCATCGGCCATCACCGTGGGTGCCACCACCAGTACCGATCAACGATCGACGTTCTCCAACTTCGGTTCGTGTCTGGACCTGTTCGCTCCCGGTTCCTCCATTACCAGCGCGTGGGTGGGGGGACCCGGGGCGAGCAACACCATCTCGGGCACGTCGATGGCGTCGCCGCACGTGGCCGGGGTGGCCGCGGCGTATCTCAGCGTGTGGACGGCGTCCACGCCGGCCGAGGTCTCCGCCGGTCTCGTGGGCGCTTCCACGCGCGGAGTCGTCACCAACGCCGGCCCCGCGTCACCGAACGGACTGCTGTACGTGGACTCCACGTGGGTGCCGGGCAACCTCCCGATCCCGCCCACCAATCCCGAACCTCTCCCCACCGCACCACCCACCGCACCGGTGTCCACTCGCCCGGTGGTCACCCCGCCGCCGCCCACGGCTCCCACCGTGCCCATCACGCGTCCGACGATTCCGCCCACCACGCGACCGCAGCCCACCACCACGGTTCGTCCGCCGAGTCGACCGTCGACCCCGACCGTCGATTCCGTGGTGGCCGGCAACCGCGAGGCCACCGTGTCGGCGTCGCTGTCGGGATTCAGCGGTCAGCACTACACCACCATCACGTTCACCTCGTCGCCCGGAGGGCGCTCGTGCACGGTGACCGTCTCCGGTTCGCGCAACAACTCGTGCACCGTGACGGGGCTCACCAATGGCACGACGTACACGTTCACGGCGATCGCCGAGAATGCCGGAGGTCGTTCGGGCACCTCCAGACAGTCCGATCCGGTGGTGCCGTTCGACGAGAACCGCACGCCGGGTACGCCCTCGAATCCGTCGGCGGCCCCCGATCGATCCTCGCGAACCACCGTGCGTTTCACCTGGTCCCCGCCGCGCGACAACGGGGCCGGCATCGCCGAATACCGCATCGAACATCGCCGCAACAACTCGTTCGGTGGAAGTGAGAGCCGAATCACCACCAACTCCTACGATCTTCGTTTCCAAACCCGCGGAAACCTGATCACGTTCCGTGTCCGGGCCTGCAACGCCCGGGGCTCGTGCAGTTCGTGGAGCGAGTGGTCGAACGTCGCCGTGGTCGGCTGACGCGTCAGTCGCGCAACACGTATTCGTAACGTCCGTCGCGGTCGAGGCGATCCATCTCGCCCGCCAGACGCAAATGCTCCAGATGGGCGAACGTTTCGCTGTCGGCCATGCCACCTTGGGCACGGGGCGAGAAGAGGTGCGTCGACATGTCCATCACGGTCATCGGGCGGCCCTCGGCGATCGCCGCGTCGCGCAACTTCTGCAGACGCCCCACGTGATGTTCCTTGATCTCCAGAGCCCGGCCGCCCAGGTCGGTGAACACGTCGCCGTGCGCGGGCAGGGCCTTGGTCACCTGAGGACCGAACGCGGCCACCTTGTCGAGGGAGTCGAAGAACAACTTCAGCGGATCGTGCGCGCGCATCAGCCCGCTGATGTGCGGGGTGATGGTGGGCAGAACGTGATCCCCGCACAGCATCAGGCCGTGCTCGGGATCGAACAGGCACAGATGGTCGGCGGTGTGACCGGGCGTGTGCACGGCCACCCATTCACGGCGCGCGAAGCGGAACGTCTGGGCATCGCGCAAGCGCACGGTGGGACGGGGCAGGTGCAACATGCGCGGGATGCGTCGAGCCACCGCCATGCGGGCGCGACGTCGCCACGGAACGTCCATCGACGGCCCGCCCCACGGGGTGGGGTCCCAGGGCCGGCGCACCGGCGTGCGCGCTTGAGCACCGTCGACCGCCAGCGGGTCGTCGAGGTCGACGTCGTCGGGTTCGCTCGGATCCCAGAACACGCGGAACCGCTCGTGCGTGACGATGTCGCAACCGGTGTCGGCTCGCAACCAGTACGCACCGCCGAAGTGATCGGGATGGCTGTGGGTGACGATCACGGTGTGGACGTTCTTCAACGGCACCCCGACCTGCTGAAGGCGCCGCTTGACCATGGCGTAGCTGTTCTTGTCGGGAAGGCCGGGGTCCACCACCGCGACGCCACGCTCGTCCTCCAACACGTACATGTTCACGTGTCCGAGTCCGGGGATGGAGATGGGGAGTTGGGTCCGCAACACACCCGGCGCGATCTCGAGGATCTGGTCACTGGCCGGCAACTGCTCCTGTTTCGGAGGTCGGGGCGCGGGCGTGGTCACGAGACGAGGGTAGTTGTGGGGGGACCGGCCGTCCCACCCGAGCGAGGTGGATGTCAGGTGGCGGTCGCCGCGGGGTCCGTGGATTCCACCTTCACGAAGACGCGTTCGCGATAGAAGCGCAACTCGGCGATGCTCTCGTGCACATCGCCCAGCGCCCGATGGTTGCCGGCTTTGAACGGTCGCTTGGTGTCGGCGCCGGGGTACCAACGCTTCACCAATTCCTTGATGGTGCTGACGTCGACGCTGCGATAGTGCAGGTGGTTCTCGATGTCGGGGAGATAACGGGCCAGGAAGCGTCGATCGGTACCGATGGAATTGCCGCACAACGGCACGGTGCGGGCCTCGGGAACATGGCTCTTGATGAACGCCAGCGTTCGTTGGCCCGCTTCCTCGAGGCCGATGGTGGAGGCCTTGATGGCGTCGAGAAGTCCGGACTTGGTGTGCATGTCGACCACGAAGGGATCCATACGGGACAACACGTCGTCGGATTGGTGAATGACGATGTCGGGTCCCTCGGCGACCACGTTGAGTTGATCGTCGGTGATGATGGTGGCGATCTCGACGATGACGTCGGTGTCGGGGTCGAGCCCCGTCATCTCCAGATCCATCCACACGAGCACGGCTCAGACCCTACGCCATCGGTGTGGCATGGCGTGCTTTCATGAATCGAATCCGATGTTCGACGTTGATCTAGGGTCGCGTCATGTCCGGTCACGAAACGTCACCCAACCCGTCGGTGTCCGACCTGTCGGTTCCCATCGTGCGTCTGGATCCCGACCTCGAGTTACCGGTGTACGCCCATCCCGGCGATGCGGGCCTCGACTTGTTGGCGCGTCACGACGCGGTCGTCCGCGCCGCGGGTGGCCGTGAGTTGGTGCCCACCGGTGTCGCGTTGGCACTTCCGCGCGGATTCGCCGGGTTCGTTCTTCCCCGCAGTGGTCTGGCGTTGAAGCACGGCATCTCGGTGGTGAACAGTCCGGGTCTCATCGATTGCGCGTATCGCGGCGAGATCAAGGTGGTGTTGCTCAACACCGATCCGACCCACGACTATCACGTGCGGCGCGGGGACCGCATCGCCCAGTTGGTGGTGCAGGCGGTCGTGGAAGTGCGCTGGCGCGAGGTGGATTCGTTGGAGGGTGACGATCGTGGCGGAGGGTTCGGCCACTCCGGACGCTGACGCGCCGTATCAGTCGTCGGCGCGCATCGCCGCGATCTCGTTGGCGATCAGATCGCGAACGCGGTCCCGCAACACGGGAATGTCGGCTTCGGTCATGCCGGTGGTCTCGATCGGAGCGAGCACCCGCACCTCGGCCTCGGAGTCACCGAGACGCCAGTCGTGTTTGCGCAGAGCCGAGCGGGTGCCGTGCACCGCCAGCGGAAGGATCGGGGTTCCGGTCTCGATGGCCAAACGGAACGCACCGTCCTTGAACGCGCGCATCTCGCCGTCGGCGCTCCGGGTGCCCTCGGGGAAGATCATCACCGACATCTTCCGGTCCAGCCAGGTCTTGCACGTTTCGAGCGCGGCGGAACCACTGGAACGGTCACCGCGCACCAAGGAGATGTCGCCGGACATCTTCATCATCCATCCGACCAGAGGGATGTTGAAGATCGACTTCTTGCTCAGCCACTTCATCTCGATCTTCAGATGGCTGATGAGGAGCATGTCGACGAAGCTCTCGTGATTCGACACCATCACGTACGGATTGCGCTTGTTCTCGGGGAGCTTTCCACTGGTGTGGAACTTCCACATCGGAGTGAGGACCTGGTGGACGACGCAGAGACGCCGGAACACGTAGCCGGTGGCGTATCGACCCTTGTCGAACGGAGTGGTGACCAGCCAGACGACGGCGACCAGTGGGGTCCAGACGATGACGATGACACCGAGAGCGAACCAACTCCAGATGCTCAGCAGACTGCGGCGCATCGTCCATGTTCGCACAGCGGAGGTGCGGGCGAGCATTCATCGACGAACGACCTCGTGCGCTCGTGACGTACAATTCCCGCCCGAGGGTCACGATGGTGGAACCTCCAACGAAGGAGTCGACATGTCGAACGTCAGCGGATTTCCGGAGTCGCATCGAGTGCCCGAGTTGTTCGCGGCGGCTCTGGCCGTGCAGCGAAACGCCTACGCGCCCTATTCGCACTTCCCGGTGGGCGCCGCGATCCTCACTCCCGCGGGCCGAATCCACGCCGGATGCAACGTCGAGAA
>WLEG01000117.1 GCA_009704425.1 Actinomycetota bacterium
TCGACTGGGGCCGCACCGAGCACCCGACCCACGGACTCCAGGTGGGCGGCACGCTCGTCCGACTCGATCTCCATCATCCGCAGCCGCGCTCCATCGACATGATGCTCTCGGCGGTGAGCGACGAGTCCGCGTTGGGCGACGAGGAGTCGTTGATCTCGCTCAACTACGCCGATCACGCCGCGATCAACGCCGAGATCCTCACCGCCAACGGGCCGGTGATCCTCTCCTAGGTCGTCACTCCGGCGTGACGTAGGCGGCGGTGATGCCGCCGTCGATGATGAGCGACTGACCCGTCATCCAACTGCTCTCGTCGGACGCCAGGAACAGTGCGCCGTTGGCGATCTCACTCGGATCGCCGAATCTGCCCATCGGAATGTGCACCAGACGGCGATTGCGCTTGGCGTCGTCGCTCAGGAACTTGGCCAACATCGGTGTCATGATCGGACCGGGGCACAACGAGTTCGCCCGAATGCCCTGGCGGGCGTAGATGACCGCGATCTCACGGGTCATGGCCAACACCGCGCCCTTCGACGCCGTGTAGGCCACCTGGGGCGTGGCCGCCCCCATGTGGGCGACGAAACTGGCCACGTTCACGATGGAGCCGCCGCCCGAGGCGAGCATCGCCGGAATGGCGTATCGGCAACCCAGCAGAACCCCCTTGACGTTGATGTCCATGGTGCGCTGATAGGTGTCGATGGAGGTGTTGGTGGGGCCGTCGTCCTCGCTGAGCATCACACCCGCGTTGTTGTACAGGACGTGCAGACCACCGAACGTCTCCACGGCGTGGGCCATGGCCGCCTCCACCGAGGATTCGTCGCTCACGTCGCATCGGACGAACGTGGCCTCGCCGCCGGCGGCATCGATCGCGTCGACGACCTCGTCGCCGTCGACCACGTCGGCGACCACGACCATGGCGCCCTCGCGGGCGAAGAGTTCGGCGCCCACGCGACCGAGACCCGACGACCCGCCGGTGATGACCGCGACCTTGCCCGTGAGACGACCCATGTTGCTCCTTCGTGTTCGGGTGCCCACGATACTTCCCGTTCGACCGACAAGACTGGGAACATGACCGATCGTCGCCGTGAGTTGCGCGTCGTGTCGTGGAACATCCACGGCGCCTCGCGTCCCGATCTCGAGGACCTCGCGAACACGATCGCCTCGTTCGATGCCGACGTGATCGGCATCCAGGAGGTGCGACGACACCAAGCACGCCGTCTGTCGTCCGAACTCGGGTGTCACGGCGTTTGGGTCTTCAAGCACAACGGCTACTCGCGATTGCTCCCGCGGTTCGCCGAGGGACTGGCCATCCTGTCGCGCCACCCCATGAGCCACGACGGCGACACCGAACTGGGCGGCCCCCGACCACGGACGGACTTCCGACGTCGGGTCGCCATGTGGGCCACCGTCGAGCATCCCGACACACCGTTCCATTTCGTGAACACGCACCTGGCGTCGGGTGACGACGCCGAGGAACGCGTTCGTCAAGCCTCCGATGTGCGTCGCCTGCTACGCAACGGGCTGACTCATGACTGCAACCATGACGACCACCGTCACGACCTCCAACCGGAGTTGCCCGCGGTGGTGGTGGGCGACCTGAACGATCATCGCGAGTCCACGGTGGTGGATACTCTCGCCGGAGAATCATCGAGTGACGCGTGGGTGGTCGCCCTCGACCGTTCTCGCAACGGACTCACCAACCCGGCGTCGGCTCCTCATCAACGGCTCGACCACGTTCTGGTTCCCCGCGAATGGTCGGTGTCCCGGATCGAGGTTCCCGACCCCGCCGATGTCTGGTCACGACGATCGGATCACCTGCCGGTGATCGCAACGATTCAGATGCGCTCGAAGTAGCGCTTCAACTCCCAGTCGGTGACGGTGTCGTTGAAGTCCTCCCACTCGGCCTCGGCCGAGCGCAGGATCCAATGGTGCGCTTCCTCACCGAAACACTCCCGCGCGATGCTGCTGTCGCGCCACAGGTCGATGGCGTCGGGAAGGTTCCACGGAACGCGCGCGACGTCTCGGTCCTCGTATCCGTTGCCCTCGAACGGGGCGGCCGGGTCAAGTTGGTGCCGGATTCCGTACAGGCCGCCGGCGATGGTTCCGGCGAACACGAGGTAACTGACGGCATCGGCACCCGGGATGCGATTCTCGACCCGGGTCGACGAACCGTGCCCGACCTTGCGGAAACCCACCGTTCGATTGTCGATGCCCCAGCCCACTCCCGTCGGAGCCCACGACCCCGGCTTGAATCGTCGATAGCTGTTCACCGTCGGAGCCCACAACAAGGAGAACTCGCGGGCCGTGGCGATCTGGCCGGCGACGAATTGGTGGAAAAGCTCGCTGGCTCCGTGCTCACCGTGATGATCCGCGAACAGCGCCGTGGTGCCGTCGAGCGACCAGAGACTGGCGTGAACGTGACACGACGAGCCGACGTCGGACATGGACGGCTTGGCCATGAAGGTGACCGAACGCCCGTGTGCCGCGGCGATCTCCTTGGCGGCGTTCTTGTAGACGTGATTGCGGTCGGCCATCTCGAGTGCGGTGGAGTACGAGAGGTTGATCTCGTGTTGACCGCGGCCGGCTTCGCCCTTGGAGAACTCGACCGGAACCCCCGCACCCTCGAGGGCACGACGGATCTCGCCGATGACGTACTCGTCGCGGGTGGTCTGCAGGATGTTGTAGTCCTCCGCGAAGTTCGAATGCGTGCTGAGACCGGCGTACCCCCGCGCGTGGGCCTCCTCGTAACTGTCGCGATACAGATAGAACTCGATCTCGCTGCCGACCATGGGGAGAAAGCCCATCGATGCCGCGGCTTCCACTTGACGCCGAAGGATGGTGCGCGGAGCCACCTCCACCAACTCACCGGTCTCGGTGGAGAACAGATCGCACATCACGAGCGCGGTACGGGGCACCCACGGAAGCACCCGCAGGGTGTTCCAATCGGCACGGGCCACCATGTCGCCGTATCCCTTGTCGAAACTGGAGAACCGGAAACCGGCGGCGGGGTCGTTTTCGATGTTGCACGTGAGCAGGTAGTCGCAGTTCTCCGTGCCGTGGTCGGCCACGTGATCGACGAAGAATCGACCCGAGGCGCGCTTGCCGACCAGTCGACCGTAGCGATCGACGAACCCCATGATCACCGAATCGATGACGCCCTCGTCGATGAGGGCCGTCAGTTCGTCGCGCGACATCACCGGACGGGTCAGCATGGCGTCACGCTACCCACCGCGGAACCGGCTACTTCTTCTTGGCCGGTGCCGCCTTCTTCGCCGGAGCGGCCTTCTTGGCCGGTGCCGCCTTCTTGGCGGGAGCGGCCTTCTTGGCCGGTGCTTCTTTCTTCGCGGGCGTCGCCTTCTTGGCGGGAGCGGCCTTGGCCGGCGCTTCCTTCTTGGCCGGTGCCGCCTTCTTCGCCGGAGCGGCCTTCTTCTCGGCGGCAGCCTTGGCGGGCGCTTCCCCAGCCGATGCGTCTTCGCCGGACTCTTCCCACATGGGGGTCTTGGCGGCGGGCTTGGCGGCCTTCACGGGCTTCAGCACACCCTTGGCCAGGGCGTCGTCGAGATAGGCCTCGGCCTCCTCGGGAGTGACCTTCAACGCCGGCGCGATCTCGGAGATCAGGTTCACCCGAGCGCGCTCGTACATGGTGCGCTCGGCCGCGGACAGCGACGCGTCACGGTTGCGCGAGGCCAGGTTTCGCACCACCTCGGCCACCTGATACACGTCGCCGCTCTTCAGCTTCTCTTGGTGGTTCTTGAAACGACGACTCCAGTTCGACGGCACGCGCGGGTCGGCCTTGGCCAACACGGCCACCAGATCCTCGAGTTCGTCGGGCGACACCGGGGGACGCACGCCGACGTCGTCGACCTTGGCCATGGGCACCATGAGGCGCATCTCGCCGATCACTGCTTCGAGGATGAGATAGTCCTGGGCCTTGCCGGTGCTCAACGGGTCTTCCTTGCGGATCGCGATGACCTTGCACGCACCGTGCTGGGGATAGATGACCGTGTCACCCTTCTTGAACTTCACGCGAACCTCGCTTCGTCACCGTCGACGCCCGACACCTCGGTATTCGGGCAGACCGAGATTGTACGACCACCGCGAGGCGATTGGACAAGCGAATGGCCCCCAAGTCGGACCGAATCCACACTGTTCGCACCCTCGACGCGACGCGAATCAGGGGTCGACGACCTCTTTGCGACGGATGAAACAGAACTCGTTACCCTCGGGGTCTCGCATCACTTGGAACCAGTTCCATGGTTCCTCGACCGGAATCCCGACCCTGACGGCACCCATCGCCGTGGAAGCCACCACGGCGGCCTCGATGTCGGCCACGTCCAGATCCAGGTGCACGCGATTCTTCACGACCTTGTCCTCCGGCACCTGCTGGAATCCGAGATAGCCGAACACGGGGACGTTCTCGATCACGATGTAGTCCTCTTCGTGCGGTTCCGCTTCGAGACTTCCACCCACCAGTCGCGACCAGAAATCCGCGAGCGCGGCGGGGTGACGACAGTCGAAGGTGACGGCGAGTGGCGCAGCGATGGGCATACGACGATGGTACAACGGTCGAGATTTCACCTGTCAGCACTTGGCGCCCTCGGCACGATTCGAACGTGCGCGCTACGGATTAGAAGGCCGTTGCTCTATCCAGCTGAGCTACGAGGGCAATCCGTTGGGCAGGCTACTGCCCGGAAAGTCTTCGTCTCAGCAGGTCCAACGCCGAGATCACCGCCATCTGGCGCATCTGGTCGCGTTGCCCGGGCATGCGCAACAACGTCGCGGAGGCCGGTCGATCCGGCAACGCCACCCCGACCCACAGCGTTCCGACGGGTTGGCCGTCCTGTTCGGTCGGACCCGCGACTCCGGTCAACGACAGACCCACGGACGCGCGGAGCACACGACGCGCTCCCTCGGCCATGGCGATCGCGGCTCGCTCGCTCACCACCGGACCACGCGGAACGTCGAGCACGTCGAACTTCACGTCGCTGGCGTACGACACCACCGAACCGCGCAGCACGTCGCTGGCACCGGGAATCGCGGTCAGTCGTCCCGACACCAGACCACCGGTGACCGACTCGGCCAGGCCCAGTGACCAACCATGCTCACGCAACAGGTCCAACACGACGGACTCCATGTTCTGGGCATCGCGACCGAACACCACGTCGCCGACCAGATCGCACACCCGCGCGTCCCATGCGTCGAGCAACGCGGTGGCCTCGTCCGCCGTCGCACCCTTGGCGGTGAGCCGCACCTTGATTCCTTCCCAGCCGCTGGCGAGGAACGCCAGAGTGGGGTTGCCCGCCGATTCCAGTTCGGCGATGACCGGATCGAGTCGCTCGTTCAGTCCGCTCTCGCTCTCGCCCCACGTGCGGATCACACGACTGGCGATCACCGACGTGTCACCTCCGCGCCGACGCAGATCGGGCAGCACGGCGCGTTCCATCATGTCGTGCATCTCGTGGGGTACCCCGGGAACCGCGTACACCACCTTGTCCCCCACCGGACAGATCAGGCCCGGCGCGGTTCCGCGCGTCTGATGAATCACCGTGGCGCCGCGCGGAACCAAGGCTTGTCGCAGGTTGTTGTCGGCCATGCGGCGCCCACGGGACTCGAAGATGGATCGAATCACGTCGGCGATGTCGTCGTGCATCTCGAGCGGCTGGCCCATCACCTCGCTGATCGCCTCGCGGGTGAGGTCGTCGTGCGTCGGCCCGAGACCACCGCACATGATCACCGCGTCCGCGTCGGCCAGCACCGAACGCAGAACGTTCACGATGCGGTCGCGATTGTCACCCACCTTGATCTGGATGAGGGAGTCGATCCCGTTCGCGGCCAATTGCTCCCCGATCCACGAGGAGTTGGTGTCGACGATCTGCCCCAGCAGTAGTTCGGTCCCGACGGCGATCACCGAACAGCGCACGTCATCCCACCGACGCCGGAGTGGCACCGCGAAGTCGGTGCGCCCGCCACATGTATTGCAGTCCACTCACGACGGTGAACACCACCGAGATCCAGAGCAACCA
>WLEG01000118.1 GCA_009704425.1 Actinomycetota bacterium
AGTTCCACCACTAGATGAAGTTGGCGGGGCGCTTCTCGAAGTTGGACATGACCGCCTCGACCTGGTTCGGCCGGCCGATTAGCGAACCGATCACGCGTCGCTCCTCGGCGAACTGCTCGGCGGCGCCGTCGTTCACGAGTCTGTTGAAGAGTTCCTTGGCGCCGCGCACGGCATCAGGGCTACGACCGGCGATCTCGGCCGCCATGACGAGGGCGTCGGCCCGCGGATCGTCCGACAGACGAGTGGCCAATCCCATCGCGAACGCCTCGCGGCCGTCGAACACCCGGGCTGTGAAGGTCAGTTCCTTGGCCACGTCGGGGCGCACCAACCGCGACAACACCAGGGTTCCGGTCATGTCGGGCACCAAGCCCCAATGCACCTCGCGCACCGACATCTGCGTGTCCGGATGAACGATACGGATGTCGGCACCCAGACAGATCTGAATTCCTCCGCCGAGGGCGTGACCGTGCACCGCGGCGATCACGGGCACCGGAATCTCCTGCCACACCCAGGACACCTGCTGACCCAGGTGAGTGATGCGACCGGGCGCCATGCTGCCGGGGCTTCCTTCGCTGTCCGCCGAACCGCCCCCGCCGGCCATCTGTTGGAACGAACCGAAATCGAGGCCCGCACAGAACGAAGACCCTTCTCCCGACAGAACCACCGCGCGCACACCGGACTCGGCCTTCAACCGCTCGCCGGCGCGAGCCAGACCGAGGAACATCTCGTTGTCGAGGGCGTTGCGCTTGTCCGCGCGGTTCATGCGCACGTCGGCGACGCCATTGGAAATCGATATGGAGACACGGTCCTCGGTAGACATGTGCCCATCCTGCCAGAATCGGAGTGTGATCCGGAACCGTCTTCGTCGCCCGAGCGAGCGCACCATCGCCGGAGCCGTGGCCGCCTTGGTCGCCGTCGTGGTGGGCCTCGTGCAGTTCCGCGACGGGATCGTGCACCTTCTCGACACCGTCTCCTACTGGAGTGGTGCCCAGGCCGTGGCCGACGGACGTCCCTTCACATCCCGGCTCGCACCCTCGTTTTCCAACTTCGATGCCGTCGACTTCGTGCAACGGGACGGAAGAATCCCCTTCGTCGACTTTCCCCTCGGTTATCCACTGGTGGCCGGATCGATCGGCAGGTTCATCGGCGTACGAAACGCGATGCAACTGGTGACCATCGTTTCGCTCGCCGCCATGGCATGGGCGGCGGTGGCCGGCGCACCCAAGAACAGCAAACGCGCCCAAACCGTCCTACTCGGCGCGGTGGGAGTTCTCATCGTTCTTCTGCCCACGACCCGGTGTGTCACCCAGGGCGCTCTCTCCGAGCCGTTTTTTTGCGCGGTTGCGGTCTGGTACGTCGTCTCGCTCGCGCGCTTCCGCCAAGGTGGGTCGTTCGCCCCGGTCGCGATTCTCGGAGCCTCGTTGGGGCTCCTTCGATTCATCGGCGGTCCTTTGGTTCTGATGGCGGCGTGGGAACACCATCATCGACACCGCGATCCGCTCCGGGCGGGACTTCTGGCGTTGGGCATGATCGCACCGATGGCGAGCAACGCCTTGTGGGCCTCGATGTCGGGCGGCGGACACAACGCGGGGTGGCGGGGCTTGCACGGCGACGACATCAGTTTTCTCGTGCGATCGGTCGGCGGCTGGTTCGACTCCCGCCAAGGGGATTTGCGCCGCACGTATTTCACGCTCGACGGAGCCAGTTGGTGGTCATGGGTCGTCGCGTTCGTGTGGTTGTCGGCAATTGCCGTTGCCGTCATCGGGATGATGCGTCGCAACGGTCGCCTTCCGGCCACAGCGGAGTTGGCTCTGGTGGCGTCCGGAATCGTCACAGCCGGCTTGGTGCTCGGGATGTTGGGATTCGACGGATTGGTGACTCCCGACAATCGACTGATGTTGCCCTCGGGTGTTCTGACACTCATGGCCATCGCCTGGATCGTGGTGGACCGCTTCGAGTCGATCCCCGCCCGCGCCCGATTCTTGGTTCCAGCCCTACTCCTCTTGTGGACCATCGTGGCCGTGGCGCCCCAGAAGGTAGGCGAGCGTTTCAGCGACAACAGTGGTCCACGGCGATACTCCCTGGTCGCGGAGCAAACTGGTGCGTCCGTCATCGTCGCCAACGACGCCGACGCCCTGCACTGGGACACGGGACTGTCGGCCGTGTATCCGCCTCAGTCGATCATGCCCCTCACCGGCGAGCCGGTGGACGAACGATCGATCTACGCGGCGCTCCCCTGCGCCCTGTGGCGACACGACGGTGTGGTCGTACTGTCGAGCGAGGCGTTCCTCGTGGTCAACCGCGAACTTCTCGACGAACAGGTGGGCGTCGGGAATCTCTCCTTCGAACGTGTCGGGAGTACCGAGATTTATCGGCCGACCGACGACGCCTGTCGTTGACGAATCGCACGCACCGCCGCCGCGATCAGTAGCGCACCCACGACCGTGGCCAACGGGTCGACCATCGTTCGGAAGCGTGCCTGCTCTCCCAGTTCGGCCACGGTGCCGACCACGATGGTGAACGCGACCGTGAACGACGTCGCCAATAGAGCCACGTCGTTGGTGCGCATCGTCCGACGACGGAGACGTCTCACCATCACCCGAGCCCCGGCGAGAATGATCACGGCGTACAACGGAATCAGCACCAGTCCGAAGTCGACACCGGCCTCCAACTGACCGTAGATCGGGGTTCCCCAGCCGTAGGTGGAAAGCACACCACCCATGTCGAGGCGCGCGACGGAGAAGGTGGAGTCGAGGAACCTCATCGCGATCGATTCGCTTTCGGCGGGCAGTGTGGCCACGGCGAACGTCGCCCGCAACGACCACATGCGGCCCTCCACCCACACTTCGGGATGCTCGCGAATGACCGCCAAAGCGTCGTCGCCGGCGATGGAGTAGATGGGTAGGAAGCATTCGTAGTTGAAGTTCGGACTCCATTGGTCCGTCGTTCGCGTGGCCTCGCTGAGTGACCGGTGGGCGCGGGTCGACTCGCACGGCGGCATCGAGTCGACGTACAGGTCGTAATTGCCGAACGGGCCGATCATGGCGATCTCCGACACCTCGCCGGCCGCGTGCATCTTCTCCAGGTCCGCGCGGGGCAACACCGGAATCACCGCGCGCTGAAGGTTCATGCCGAACCAACTCGACAACGTCGCGTCGCCGAAGAGGAACTGGTTCTTGGCCATCCAGCCCCCCATCACGAGAACCGGCACGGCCAACGTGGCCATCACGGTGCGCCGATCGATGCGACCACGCACCATCCACAGTCCGAACAACACCAAAGCGACGGCCCAGACCGGGTGATACAGACTCCGGGTCATGGTGGTGGCCGTCACCAGAACGGCCAGCATCAACACTCCGCGGCGCGCGTTCGTCGTCGATGGCAACCGCACGAGGACCAACAAGACCGACATCAGAAGCACACCGGTGGCCAACTCGTAGGTGGGCTCGAACGCACCCTTCAACACCTCGGGGTTCAGGGTCGCCACCAACGCCACCACGACCGCCCAACGACGCGAGAGGCCCAACGACGTGGCCAGCTCGGCGGCCAGGAACGCACCGGCCACGCCGATGGCTGCCATGGCCATCTGCAACGTGATCGAGTCACCCAGCGGCGACGCCCACGCGAGGCCGCCGAGGAAGAGGTTCCACAACGGTGGCTGCACGTGCAGATACCAGACACTGCGCACCGGATCGGCCGACAGCACGTCCCACGGGATCAGCTGCCAGCCGTATCCGAGGTACCGCGTGTCGAAACGTTGACCGGTGGCGCACACGACGACGTACACGACGCTCCACATCACCGCCGCCCGGGCGCCGGCACGACTCCAAACGCGTGTGAGGGTGTCGCTCATCGCGCCGTCACCGATCGAATCGCATCGTCGATGAAGTCGACGAGTTCCGGCGCGTGCTTCAGGTCTATGTGGGCTCCGTCGGGTCGCATCTTCGGCTCGAACTGACCGCCCTCGTGGGCCTTCACGGCGTCACCGAACTCGACCACGGTCACGCGAGGGTCCCCGGCCGCGTACTCGCGGATCAACTCGTTGTACCGATCGGTGCGCGCCGGATCGGACTCGACGAACGGGGGCTGTCCCGTCTCACCGGCGATGTACGGCGGGTTCACGTCGGGGATGGTGAACCACACCACGGACGATTCGGGTCCGGCAACCGAGTCCACGAATCCGGCAAACTCCCCGAGCAACCACTCGTCGTACGACGGCGTGCCGATGTGCGACCAATCGTCGACACCGGGCAACACCCGATCGCTGAGGTCCGCGGTTCCCCCCACGATGACCACCACGTTGGGTCGGAATTTGGTGGCGATGGCCGGCAACGCCTCGCGCCACGCCGAGCAGCCCGGTCGTTCGGGTACGTCGAGACCGAGGTACCGGACGCGCGTGTTCTCTCCGATTCCACAACCGACACCGGGAGACGGCACCAGATCGACACCGTTGGTGGATTCCCACTCCTCGAGACCTGATGCCAACACCCAGGCCTGCGAGTCGCCGACCATCAACACCCGCGCCGGAAGCGTCGGATCGTTCGTGGCCGCGCTCGGAGCATCGGCGGGCAACTGGGGCAGCGCCTCCAACGCCTCGCGCTGCAACTGGAGAGCCTGTTCGTTCAAGGATGTCAGAACGTTCTCGGATCGCTCCGAACGTCGACCGTCACCGACGAAGGCCACGATGGTGCCGACCACGGCCATCGCCACGAGCCACGCGTACAGACGACGCCCCGCCCACAACTGTCGCTGTCGGACGGGATTCTCGAGCCCGTAATAGAGAACGACGACGATGGCGAACGTGACGCCCGCCTTCAGCAGGAACATCCAGAAGTGATCCACGGTCACCCAGTCGGTGAACGGAACACCGATCCGCGGAAGATCCGGGTCGAGGTCCATGGATTCGATGAACATGAACACCGGCCAGTGCACCAGGTACACGGTGTACGTGACCTGGCCCATCCATACGAAGGGCTTCCACGACAGGAACCTGGTCATGCCGCCCTCGGTGTGCGCGTACATCAGGATCACCAGGGTGATGAAACCGTTCAGGAACACCGCGGTCGGGAAGAAGTGCTCGCCGAACTCGTTCCAGGTTCCGAACGTGTACCAGACCACGTACGCGCCGATGATGAACGGCAGGCCGAGCGCGCGCATGACGGGACGGCGCAGGTATTCGATGATCGCCGGCACCCGGGCCCAGACAGCCCACAGAATCGCGAACGCCGCACCCATCAGGAACTCGCCCACGCGCACCTCGGTGGCGTAGTAGGCGCACGACCGCCCCGTGCAGGCGGCATCCAAACCGGGCACGTGGGACCACAGCGGAGAATTTCCGTCGTAGTACCCGCCGAGCGCGATGGCCACGATGGCGACGGTCGCCAACACTCCGAATGCGATCCACGCCGTGCGCCGCTCTCGCGACCGCCGCAACAGCAACAACATCGCCACCGGGAACACCAGGTACACCTGTTCCTCGAGCGACAGACTCCACAGGTGCTGCACCGGGTTCCCCAACCCGAAGAGGCTCGAATAGTCCTTGCCCGCCGCCTGCAGATAGAAGTTCTCGAAGTACGCCTGAGCGCCGAACCATTCCCACGGATTCAGGTAACGACCTTCGCCGGCGAACACGGTCCACACCACGACGACCGACAGCAGCACCACGAACGAGGCCGGAAACAGACGTCGCACGCGGCGGTCGTAGAACGTGCGCAACGAGATCGTCCCGCTACGGCCCCACTCGGCCATTATCAACCGCGTGATGAGGAAGCCCGACAGGGTGAAGAACATCGACACGGTCAGTTCGCCACCGGTCATCCACGTGACGCTGTGGTGGTACAGCAGCACGATGGTGAGCGCGAATCCACGCACGCCGTCGAGTGCGGGCAGATGACCGGGCCTGGTGTCGACCGGGGATTCAGCGACGACGGTTCCGGACATGCCCGAGGAACACTATTCCACCTCGCTCGGTGGACGGGCGAGGGTCACTCGACG
>WLEG01000119.1 GCA_009704425.1 Actinomycetota bacterium
GTGATCTCCAGCAACTGCAGGATCACCGGGGTGTCGGGACCGAGCATGGCGCCGGAGGCGATGCGGAAGAGGAGGCTGTAACCGATCTGACCGGCGGCGCCGGTCACTGCAACACGTACGGGGGTGGTCATGCCCGACAGGCTAGGACAAATCACCAATCGGAGGGCAGTTCGCGACCCATGGCTTTCCAGATTTCGGCCGCATAAAAACGCATTCCGTCCCGATCCAGATGGATCCGGTCGGCGGTGAAGCATTCACCGGTGCAGAGTTCGGACACCAACTGCCAATCCAGCACGATCACGTTGGGATGCGTCTCGGGCAGGGCACGGATCTTGGCGTTGTTGGCCGCGGTCCAGTCCCGGTTGGCGGTGAGGGTCAACACGATCACCTTGGGGATCTCGCTGGTGGCTTCCATCAGGAAATCGAAGGTCTCCTGACTGACGGGCCCGTTCGTGCCCAGATGCACCACGGCCACGTCGATGGTGACCCCGAGGTCCTCGAGCTGTTGGAAGATCTCGGCACCCATGCGCGCCTGACGGTCCTGTTGAGCGTCCACCACGATGCCCAGGTCGGCCAACGACGGTGCGGCTCCCTTCATGACCGAGTCGCCGATGGCGAACACGTCGTATCGCGGTGGCGCCGTGGTGGTGACCGGGGCGATCGATCCCGACGGTTGGGTACCGGCCGAGGGTGTCGTCGTCGACGTCAGATTCCCGAGAACGTCGGTGACCGAGCCCTCCGCCTCGTTCAGGCTGGACTGCACCTCGTTCTGCTTCAGGTCGGCGGTCATCAAACTGACCCCGGCGAACACCGGCAACAGAACCGAGGCCGAAACGATGACACCGAAGGAACCGCGACGACGCAGGGCACCGGGGCCGCCGCGCAGCAACGCACCCATGGATTCGCGCAGCCGTCGTTCGCGAATGGGCAGTTCGATGTAGCGGTACGAGAACTCGGTGATGGCGATCGTGACGATCATCGCCGCCACGAACTCGTGCACCTTCAGGGCGATTCCCGTCTCGTGACGCAAGGCTTGGAAGACCGGCCAGTGGAACAGATACAGCCCGTACGAACGCTCACCGACGACCCGGAACACCGGATTGCCCAGCACGCGACCGGCGAAGGCCTTCTTGTGCGCCACCGCGGCGATCACCATCAACGAGCCGACACCCACGAGGAACAAACCGCCACGGAACAACCACGGGTCGGCGTGCAGTCCGTCCTCACCGACCAGGTGGACGATGTGAACCTTCCACGCCAACAGTCCGACGATGCCCAGACCGATGATCGCCACCGGATCGAGCATCGGTCCCTTGTGCTTCATCGGACCACGCAACAGTGCGTAGGGACGCCACACCAGCGCCAATGCGGCTCCCAGCAACAACCCGATGGCCCGCGTGGGTGTGGAGAGATACAACGCGTCCACGCGGCTGACGCAACGACCGGCGATCTCCCAATAGGCACCGGGGGTCGCGACGCAATCCTGTCCGATGCGCGACGTCGGCATGAGCACGGCCATCGCCAACGCGATCGCGGCCGCGACACCGGTGAACCACATGGCGACCCGGGGCAGTCGATCGTGCCCGCGACGCAACACCACCAACATCACGAGCGGCCACAGAAGGTAGAACTGTTCCTCCACCGCGAGCGACCACAGATGACGCAACGGAGCGAAATCGTTGACCGCGGTGTAACCGGCACCGCTCCAGATCTGGAACCAGTTGGATCCGTACAACACCCCGGCCACCACGTCCCCGCGCAGTTTGCCGAGCGCGTCGCGTTCGAAGAACGCGGTCCAGAAGATCAGCAACACCAGCATGGTGAAGAGTGCGGGCAACAGACGTCGGGCGCGCCGCACCCAGAAATCGCGCAACCCGATGGCACCCGTTCGTTCGGACTCAGCCACCAGCAACAAGGTGATGAGGTAGCCACTGATGACGAAGAAGACCTCGACGCCCAGGTAGCCACCGGGCAACCAAGCCGGGTTGGCGTGATAGACGATGACGGCGACGACGGCGAGGGCGCGCAGTCCGTCGAGTCCCGGCAAATAGGGAACCCGACTGATCTGGGCCGAACGTGAGGTCTCGGAGGTCGGGGCCATCAGTCCCCAAGTCTGCCGTGAATCAGAGTTGCATCGCCTTCACTTCGCAGAACTCTTCCAATCCGAACTTGCCCGCTTCGCGTCCGAGTCCGCTCTGCTTGTACCCACCGAACGGGGCCGCCGGATTGAACGCGCCTCCGTTCACCTCCACTTGGCCGGCCTTCAAACGTCGGGCCACCCGCTGGGCCCCTTCGGGTGTCGCGCCCCACACGCCGGCGGCCAATCCGTACACGGTGTCGTTGGCGATGCGAATCGCCTCCTCCTCGGAGTCGTACGGCATGATCGACAGCACCGGTCCGAAGATCTCCTCGCGGGCGATGGTCATGTCCGGGGTGACGTTCGAGAACACGGTCGGCTGCACGAAATAGCCCGTCGACAATCCGTCAGGGATGTCGGCCCCTCCCGTCACCAACGTGGCGCCTTCGTCGATGCCCGTGCGAATGAATCCGCGCACGCGCTCGCGTTGCACCTCGGACACCAGCGGTCCGAGACGTGTGGCGGGGTCGAACGGGTCACCGACGGTGAACTTCGCCGCGGTGGCCGCGACGATCTGCTCGGCCTGGGCCATGCGCGCGCGAGGAACCAGCATTCGGGTGAGAGCCGTGCACGTCTGACCCGAGTTGGCGAAGCACTTGCCCACGCCGGCCGACACCGCCTTGGTGAACCCCTCGTCGTCGAGATCGTCGAGGATGACGTTGGGACTCTTGCCACCCAGTTCGAGCGACACCTTCTTCACGTTCCGCGCGGCCACCTCGGCCACCCGCTTCCCCGCGCGGGTGGAACCGGTGAAGCTCACCATGTCGACGTCGGGATGAGCCGCGATCGCCTCACCCACCACCGGACCCACACCGGTGACCAGATTGAACACTCCGGCGGGCAGACCCGCTTCGTGCACGATCTCGGCCAGGATGAACGCGTTGATCGGAGCGACCTCGGACGGCTTCACCACGACGGTGTTGCCCGCGGCCAACGCCGGCGCGACCTTCAACGCGATCTGATGCAACGGGTAGTTCCACGGCGAGATGCATCCGACGACACCGAACGGCTCGCGCACGACCAACGAGTTGCCGATGCGCTCCTCGAACTCGTACGACGACAACAAGCCGGCGGCGATGGCGAAGTTGCCCTTGGGCAGGCCGACCTGGATGAAAGTGGACAGGCCCACGGGCATGCCCACCTCGCGGGCGATGGCCTCGGCGATCTCCTGCGTGCGCGCCTCGAGACCCGCGTGGATCTTCATCAGGTATTCGGCGCGCTCCTCCTTGGGCAGGTTGCTCCAACCGTCGAACGCGGCCCGCGCGGCGGCGACGGCTTTGTCGACGTCACCGGCGGTTCCGTCGGGAATGGTGGCGATGATCTCCTCGGTGGCCGAGTTGGTGACCTCGAGAACCCCACGGCCCTCGGAGGGAACCCAGTTGCCGTCGATGTAGATCTTGTCGTAGGTGAGCATGCACTCACGCTAGGGGCATCGACGCGGGGACGTCTCAGCAGGCCGAGGACAAACCGAGGTTCGCGTGGATCTCGCGCGTCGCCGTGCTTCGGTTCATGGTGTAGAAGTGCAGACCCGGCGCGCCCGCGTCGAGCAGATCACGACAGAGCTCGGTGGCCGCTTCCACACCGACCCGACGGACGTCCTCGGGATCGTCGACCTTGTCGAGCCGGTCGATCAACCACTGAGGCATGGCCGCGCCGGACATCTCGGCCATGCGCACGATCTGCTTCTTGTTGGTGACGGGCATGATGCCCGGCAGAACGGGCTTGTTCACGCCCAGATCGGCGAGCTCGTTCATCATTCGCACGTACACCTCGACCTCGAAGAAGAACTGCGTGATGGCGAAATCGGCGCGGGACAACTTGGCGGCCAGGAACCGACGATCGCTGGCGCGATCGGTTGACCGTGGGTGGACCTCGGGGTGGGCCGCCACTCCGACCGAGAAACGACCGTCGCCCGACACGTCGTCCAGCAGTTCCGATGCGTAGGTGTAATCACTCGGTGCCGGTTCTCCATCGGTGGGCACGTCGCCACCGAGCGCCAGGATGTTCTGCACTCCGTCGTCGGCGTACGCGTTCAGGATGTCACGAATCTCCGAACGCACGTGGCCCTGACAGGTGAGATGCGCCATCGGCGTGAGCGTGGTCTCCTTGCGCATCCACGACACCACGGCGTGGGTGCGTTGACGCGTGCTGCCACCCGCGCCGTAGGTGACGCTCACGAAACTGGGACCGAGGGACTCGAGTTCGCCGATGGCACGACCCAAGGACAACTGCGCGCTGTCGGTTTTGGGCGGGAAGAACTCGAAGGAGAACGTGCGGCCCTTGGCGATGAGATCGGCGATTCGAGCCACGACCCGAGTTTAGGGAGCGTACGAGGCGTCGGTCCTGACCGGTATCGCAAACCTTCCCGATCGGAACTGGTAAACCGTGCCTCGACCTGGAGGTTCCCATGACCGAATTCCAACCGCCTTTGCCCCCACCGCCGACGGGAGCGACATCGACCACGTCGGCAAAGCCGAGCAACCTGTGGGAATTTCTCGACTCTTTGGGAGATGACGCCAAGGATCGACCGGAGCCACGGCTGAGTACCGCATTGTCCGGGCTTGCTGCAGTCCTCGTGACCTTCGGGTGGGCCGCGCTTCTCTCCGGAGACTCCGGAAGCACGAGTGGTCTGTACGCCGGCACCATCACCGCTTTCGGAGCCGGACTGGCCGTCAGATTGAAGGCCAGCAAGAACGCGGACCTCCAAGCAGCCGCCGTTGGGGCGGGGATCAGCTCTCTGTTGCTGTTCTGCATCGCATTCATCGGTGATACCGAGATGAACGCCGGCCTCGGCCTGATCCTCACCGCGGTCCTGCACGTCGCAGTGTGGGTACTTCCCGGATTCCGCGGAAGGTCGATCTTCCTCGGCTTCGCCGCGTTGGCCCTGATCTTCGGTTTGTCGTCGGCCATCGGTGGCGAAGTACTGACGGATGACCGCTGCGAGGAGCTGTACTACTCGGACGAGGAGGTTCCCGACGAGTGTTACGAGGACAACTTCTACTCCGATCTGCCCGGCTCGGTGGGCGACTTCCTCGGCAAGCAGGGCGTGCTCTACACCATCGCGGGTACCGCGTTGATTCTCGGTGTGGCGACTCTCGACCGTCGTGGGTACCGAGCGGTCGGAACCGCGCTGATCCCAGCCGGAATGGTCGCCATTCTGATCGGTGCACTGCTCATGGCGGTTCGCATGGCCAATGCCGGGGCGGGGGTTCTTGCCGCCATCGCGGGCTTGGCACTGTGTTACGTGGGTTCACGTGGCGAACGTCGCGCCATGACATGGTGGGGTGCCGCGACGACCACCGTCGGCGTGGCTGGGTTCTTCCTGGGTGCATTCACGCCCGATACCGCTTCGGCATCCTCCTTCGCGATCATCGCCGCCGGGGGCACACTGGCTCTGACGCCCTACCTCATCAGGAAAGCCGCCGAGAACAAGAACTCGTCGGGCACGTCGAGCGGATAAGAGGTTCGGCGCACGGTCAGTGCTTGAAGTGACGTTCTCCGGTGAACACCATGGCGATGCCGCGTTCGTTGGCGGCGGCGATCACCTCGTCGTCGCGAACGCTTCCTCCGGGTTGGACGACCACGGTGATGCCCGCGTCGGCCACGGCGTCGAGCCCGTCCCGGAACGGGAAGAACGCGTCGCTCGCGCACACTCCGCCCTCGGCCCGACCGGCCGCCCGAGTGGCCGCGATGCGGGCCGAGTCCAAACGGTTCTGCTGACCCGCTCCGATTCCGAGTGCCAAACGGTCCTTGGCGAACACGATGGCGTTCGAGCTGACCCCGGCGCACACCAACCACGCGAACTCGACGTCGGCCCATTGCGATTCCGACGGTGACACCTCGGTGACGA
>WLEG01000012.1 GCA_009704425.1 Actinomycetota bacterium
ACGACGGAGACAATCTCGACGCCGCCGAACTCATCTCGTTCGTGGTCCTGCTGTACATCGCCGGCCACGAGACCACGGTCAACCTCATCGGCAATTCCGTGAACGCACTGCTGAAGCACCCCGACCAACTGGCGGCATGGAACGCGGATCCGAGCATCGGTGTCCGCGCCGTGGACGAATTGTTGCGCTTCGACGGTCCGGTTCAACAGACGGTGCGGGTTCCCATGGTCCCCGTCCACTACGAGACCGCCTCCGGTCGCGTGACCGTCGAGCCGGGCACCGTGGTCACCACCGTTCTGGGCGCCGGCAACCACGATCCGTCCATGTTCGAGACACCCGGTCGCTTGTCGTTGAACCGCCTCAATGCCGGACGACATCTGGCCTTCGCAGCCGGCATTCACTATTGCCTCGGGTCGAACCTGGCCAAACTCGAAGCCGAAGTGGCCGTGGGTTCACTCGTGCGTCGCTTCCCGGACATGCGCTCCACCGGCGACATCACCTGGCGCGACCGACTCACGATTCGTGGAGTCGACCGGCTCGGCCTCGAGTTCTGATCGCGTCCGACGCCGAAACGAAGTCCGCGGCCAGCGACGGGTCCGGTGTCAACGTCGAACGCGACCGGGGTAACGCGGCGCCAGATTGCCGTTCTCGTCGCGGACGTCGAACTGCTCGGAGATGTCCTCGACCCATTGAATGGTCCCCGAACGTTCCATCAGATCGGGAGCCACCGCCAGAGCCGCGATCGCGCGACCGACACCGAGCGTCGTCTGCGCCGTCGAGAGATCGCTCCCCCGTTTGCCCGCCCACTCCAGAATGAACTCGGTCGCCACCGAACCGGGATAGATCGAACAACACGCGATCCCCTTGGGCTTCAACTCGAGCGCCATGTCGGCGCTCAAGCGATCCAAACCGGCCTTGCCCGCCCCGTACGACGAGCTGAAGTGATACGAGCTTCCACCGGGCGACGACACGTTCATGATCGAACCACCGGGACCACCCTCGAACAGCAACGGCGCCGCGTGCCACGACGCCACGTAGTGCGCCCGCAAGCCGATGCCCACCTGGTCGTCCCAGATGCTGACGGGGTGCTCCCAGAATCCCCCGCCCCACGCCGGCGGGTCGGGGATCTTGTACACGTTGTTCACCAACACGTGCAGCTTGCCGGCCTCCACGCGCACGCGATCGAACAACTCGGCGATCTGTCGATCGTCGCCGTGATCGACACGAACCGGAATGCCGACCCCGCCGGCATCCTCGACCATCTTGGCGGTGGTGTCGATGGTGAGCGGGCCGCTTCCGGTGTTGCGACCGGTGATGTAGACGGTGGCACCCATCTCGGCCAAGGCGATCGCCGTGCCACGACCGATGCCACGGCTGGATCCGGTGACCACCGCCGTCTTGCCCGTCAAACGGCCGCTCATGACGACACCTTGGCGGGCGTGAACTCGATCTCCAGATCGGTGAGACCGCGCAACATGAAGCTGGGGAAGTACTCGAACTTGTTGTTGACGGTGAGAGAGACGGTGTCGAGGCGCTTCGACAGTTCCTCGGCGGCAACCTTGCCCTCGAGACGCGACAGATTCGCGCCGAGACAGAAGTGGATACCCTTCCCGAAGGCCAGGTTCTCGCGCAGGTGCTCGCGATCGGGAACGAACGCGTCGGGGTCGTCGTACAGATCCTCGTCGCGGTTCGCCGAGGCGAAGACGATCACGATGCGTCGACCCTTCTTCAACTCCACGCCACCGAGCACGGTGTCCTTGGTGACCACCCTCCACATTCCCTGGGTCGGCGTGGACAGACGCAACGTCTCTTCCACCACCTTCTCCGCCCGACCGGGGTCGGCCTTGAGTTTGGCCCATTCCCCGGGATTCTCGGCCAGGAGACGAAGCATCTCGGTCAGGGTCTTGGTGGTGGTCTCGTTGCCGGCCACCAGAAGCTGCTGCACGATGCTGAGCATCTCGGGCATGTCCAGCTGACGCTTGTCGGTCACCTCGGGGTCGTCGTCGTCGATGGTGGCGTTCAACAGATTGGTCAACAGATCGTCCTGCGGGTTCGTGCGACGAAGCTCGATCTGCTCGGCGAAGTAGTGCTGGAACTCGTTGACTCCGTACTCGGCCGCGATGCGCTCGTCGATGGAGATGTTCGTGCCGATTCCGGCGATGGAGTCGTCGGACCAGCGCTTGAAGTCGGCCAAACGGTCGTCGGGAACGTTGAGGGCCTTGGCGATCACCCGCACCGGGAGCGGCACCGCGAACTCCTTCACGAACTCGATGCGACCCTTGTCGATCCACGACTCGATCAGACCCACCGTGATCTCGCGGATGACCGGCTCCATCTCGGCGATCACCTTGGGGTGAAAGGCCCGGGAGACGAGCCGGCGATATCGCGTGTGCTCGGGCTGGTCCGCGGTGAGCATCGTGGGCACGCGCGGATACCCCTTGGCCATCACCTCGGCGAACCGCTCGCGATCGGGGCCGTTGAGGGGCATACCGGCGCCTCCGAACATCGACGAATAGGTCTGCGGATCGCGCAACACCTGCATGACCAGATCGTGCTTGGTCACCATGTGCACACCGATGCTGTCCACCGCGTGCACCGGCGCCTCCTCGCGCATCTTGGCGTAATGCGGGAAGGGACATTGCTGTGTGCGGGGATCGAACGGGTTGAAGTTCGAAATGTCGACGCTCATCTTCTTCTCCTGCTCTCTTCGTTCGTCACTTACCGGCGAGTCGCTCGATGACCGGAGCCACGGCATCGATGGCCGAGGCACCGAACGAGACGTAACTGATTCCGTAGCGTTCCCGCCGTTCGACGATGCGATCGCAGATCTCGTCGACGGAGCCGATGAGGGCATGGGGATGCTCGGCGAGGACCTCGGGGGTCATGCCGAACATCGGAGCCATCTTGGAGCGCGTTCCCGCGCCGTCGGGAGTGACGATGGTGAAGTACGCCGCGATCTCCAGTTCGATGTCGGAGAACCGATCGCCGGCACCTTCTCGAACCCAGCGGATCTTCTGTTCGGTGAGCTCCGCCGTGGAGGAGCCGATGCCCTCGGCTCCCAACTTGCCCGAGGAATTGTCGAAGTTGAGGCTGACGATGTCGGCCTCACGTCCGGCGATGGTCAGCACCCGCCTGGCTCCCCCGCCGATCATGAGCGGCGGCCCGGGCTTGCTCACGGGTTTGGGCACGGCCTCGAATCCGACGGCGTGCACGTGACGACCGTCGATGTTCAATTCACCCTCGGCGAACGAGGCGCGCAGGAGTTCGATCACTTCTTCCATGCGATCGATGCGCACACCGGCACGATCGAACGGAATACCCATGGCCTCGTACTCGTTCTGCAACCAACCGGCACCGAGGCCGAGCTCCAGTCGACCGTCGGAGAAGAAGTCGAGCGTGGCCGCCTCCTTGGCCAGCATCACGGGATTGCGATAGTCGACGCACAACACGCGACAGCCCACCTTGATGGTGCTGGTGGCCTCGGCGGCCACCGCCATGGCCGGAATCGCGGCCACGGTCTGCACCGGATGTCCCGTCGCGTCAAGCGCCGGCCCCGGACCGATGACGTGATCGGCCAGATGGAACGAGGAGAATCCCAGGGACTCGGCCTTGCGGGCCAGATCGCGCCAGTCCTTGGCCGACGCCGGGGCGTAGGCCTGCAACCCGAATCGGAACGGCTTGCTCATGGACATTCTCGGACCCCCGTCCCCCGGGCCGAGCGACCCGTCCACCAGAAACTAACCGACCGATTACTTCCGTCGCCACACCCGGCGACCGGGGGCCGCGCGGAACCGTCAAGCGGGCTTCGCGACGATGCGCAGGCTCGTCAGACCGCGTAGGACGAACGAGTCCCCGTATCGGAACTCGTTGTCCGGGGCCAACCGGATGTCCTTCACCGCGGCCAGCAACATCTCGGTGGCGATGCGCGCCTCGGCTCGGGCCAGTCCGGCCCCGGGACAGAAGTGCTCTCCGTTGCCGAACGCCAGGTGGTCCTTCGCGTTCGGTCGCATCGGATCCACCGCGTCCGCCGACGCGAACTTGCACTCGTCACGGTTCGCCGACGCGAAGAGCAGCCACAGATGATCCCCGGCCGGAACCCGGGTGCCCGCCACGTCCACGTCCACCTTGGCGCGTCGGAACAGACCTCCCACCGGGGCCTCCAGCCGCAACATCTCCTCCACCAGACCGTCGACCATCTCCGGATTCGCGCGGACCCGCTCCTGCAGGTCGGGTTCCTCGGCGAGACGACGAACGATGTTGGCGATCAGGTTCGTGGTGGTCTCGTTGCCCGCCACGAGGAACTGTTGCAACATTCCCAGCTGCTCGTCGTCGGTGAGTTCCTCACCGTCGATGCGGGCGTTGGCGATGTCCGACAAGAGGTCACCCGTGGGATTCGACGTGCGCGCGGCGATCTGGGCGAGGAAGTACTCGGTGAACTCCTTGGTGGAGAGCAGGAAGCCCCGCACCTGCTCCACCGACGGCGAATGATTACCCACCGGCATCACGATGTCGTCCGACCAACGCTTGAACGTGGCCAGATCGTCGTCGGCCACACCGAGCGCCATCGCGATGATGGTCATGGGCAAACCCACGGCGAAGCGTTCCACGATGTCGGTGACCCCGTTCGCGCGGAGATCATCGACGACATCGCCCAGCAATCGGCTCGTGACCTCGACCACCGCGGGCTCCATGGCCCGGATCCGGTCGGGACGAAACGCGGGATTGACCAACTTTCGTTGCCGGCGATGGTCCGGCGGGTCGGCGTTCAACAACACCGCGACCCGACCACGGGTCATGGTTCGCGAGCCGATGAGGGACGCCATCTCGGGATCCTTCATCAGTTCCATGATCCCGGCCATCAGGACCTCGCCGGACTGGGCCGGGCCGGTGGGGCTGAGACTGGAGAAGCGCTCGGTGTCACGGAGAATGGCGCGCACGTCGTCGTAGCGGGACACGATCCACGCACCGAGGTCGGCGCTGAACGGGATCCCCTCGGACGCCCGTAGTTCGGAGAAGATCGGGTACGGGCAGGCGATGGCCGACTGCTCGCGATTGATCAGTTGGTCGATGTTTCCGGCAGACATGCGCCCCTCGTTGCGATCGGTACGACACAAACTAATCCGTGGGTTAGTTTGTGGTTGCCTCGTGGGGACGGGGCTCACCAGGGGGCTCGCATGACCATTGCCGACGAACGGCCGACCCAGTCGGGCGAAGTGCACACGCATCATTCTTTCTGCCGTTTCTGCCACGCCAGTTGCCCCATCGAGGTCGACGTGGTCGACGGGCGAGCCGTGGCGGTGCGTGGAGTCGCCGAAGATCCGCTGTTCGCCGGCTACACCTGCATCAAGGGACGACAGATCCCCGAGCAGATGACGCATCCCGGTCGTCTGCGCACGTCGCTGCGTCGCCGTTCCGACGGCACGTTCGAGGAGATCTCGTCCGAGGATGCCATGGATTCCATCGGTGCCGAGCTGCGCCGCATCCTCCACGCTCACGGTCCACGGGCGATCGCGTCGTACACCGGCACCGGTGGCTACCAGAACTCGCTCGCCATTCCCGCGGCCCGGGCCTTTCATCAAGGATTGAAGTCTCCGTCGTTCTACACCTCGGTCACCATCGATCAACCGGCCAAGGCCACCGCGCCCTTTCGGGTCGGCATCTGGGAGGCGGGCTACAACAACTTCAGCGACGCCGAGGTCCTGCTGGCCATCGGCTACAACCCGTTGGTGTCCAGCTTCGGTCCGGTCGGAGGACTGCAGGGAACCAACCCCTACGTCGCACTGCGTGAGGCACAGCGTCGCGGGATGAAACTCATCGTGATCGACCCCCGCCGAACCGAGTTCGCCGCCCGCGCCGACATCCATCTCGCGCCCCGGCCCGGCGAGGACCCCACGCTGATGGCCGGGATCCTGAAGGTGGTCATCGACGAGGGACTGTTCGACCACGAGTTCTGCGAGCGTTGGGTGGGCGACCTCGCCCGACTGGCCGAGGCGGTGTCGGCCTTCGATCTGGACTACGTCGCACGTCGCTGCGACGTTCCCGCCGACGACATCGTGGCGGCCGCCCGCATGTTCGCCGCGGCCCGCAAGGGAACGAGTGGCACCGGCACCGGACCGAGCATGGCCCCGCATTCCAGTCTCACCGAGCATCTCTCCATCGTGCTCAACACCATCTGCGGTCGCGTGAACCGCGAGGGCGACACCCTGGAGAGTGGCTACTTCCTGTATCCCGACACGCCCAAGCGCGCCCAGGTGCACGCCGCGCGACCCCCGGCCACCGGCGCCCCACAGCGCGTGCGGAACCTGCGCGGTATCCGCGGCGAGATGCTCACCACCGCCCTGTCCGAGGAGATCCTGACTCCCGGGGACGGTCGGGTGCGCGCACTCATCGTGAGTGGCGGCAACCCCGTGGTGGCCTGGCCCGATCAGGAACTCACCATCCGGGCGATGAAGGATCTGGAGTTGTTGGTCGTGATCGACCACCGGATGTCGGCCACCGCAGAGTTCGCCCACTACGTGATCGCTCCCACGCTCTCGCTCGAACGAGCCGACGTCCCCCACCTGATGGATCGTTGGTTCAGCGCTCCGTACACCAACTACACCGAGGCCGTCACGCCCCGCGTCGGCGACGTGATGAACGAGTGGGAGGTCTTCTGGGAACTGGCCCGACGTCTGAACTCGACGTTGCCGTTGCCGGGAGGCGACGCCCCCATGGACGTTCGGCCCACCGACGACGAGATGCTCGACCTCGCGTACGCCGGTTCGCGAATGCCCATGGAAGAGGTTCGGCGGAACCGCATGACCGTTCATCCCGACAAGCGCCTCGTCGCGCAAGCCGCCGACCCCGAGTGCACGGCACGATTCACGGTCGCCCCCGACGACATCATCGAGGAGATCGGGCGCGTGAGGTCCGAGGGTGATTCCGCCGCCGCCTTGGGCGTGGATCCCGCCGACTATCCGTTCCGACTCGTCAGCCGCCGACTGAAGCACGTGCTGAACTCATTCGGTTCGGAGTTGTCGGTGCTCGGGGCCAAAGGCAGCACCAATCCGGCGTACATGAACCCCGACGACATGGAGCTCCTCGATCTGGCCGACGGTGACCTGATCGAGATCACCAGTCCGCGGTCGTCCATTCGAGCCGTGGCCGAGTCGGCCGAGGACGTGCGTCGCGGCGTCGTCTCCATGGCGCACTCCTGGGGAGGCTCTTCGCTCACGGACGAGAAGGTTCGCGACATCGGCACCCCAACCAACCGCCTGGTGTCGGTCGATCGGGGCCACGACACCGTCAACGGTATGGTGGTGCAGAGCGCGATTCCGGTGCGGGTGTCGGTGCTCGAGCGCATCAACCGGTGATTCACACGTACAGCATCCACAGACAGGACACGAACATGGCTCGACTGGACATCCCCGACGGAAACGGTCTCGAAGCACATCGACTCTGGCAACTGGCTCCGCACATGGGTGCCGGAATCGCCGCCATGAGCGACGCGGTGTACGCCAAGTCCAGCCTCGGCATCCGTGAGCGCGAGGTGGCCCGGATGCGCATCGCCCAGCTGAACCAATGCGTCGTTTGACTGAACACTCGGGCCGCATCGGCGATGCGGCAAGGACTCGATGATGCGGCGTACGACTCCGTCCAGCACTACCACGACCATCCGGACTTCACCGATCGCGAACGCTTGGCGGCCGAGTACGCCGAGCGATTCGCCATCGATCACACCGCGGTCGACGACGAACTCTGGGCACGCCTGCGCGACAAGTTCTCCGACACCGAACTTCTGGAGCTCACCGTGACGATCGGCTTCTGCGTGGGAATGGGACGCGCCTATCAGGTGCTCGACATCGCTCGGGACTTCGACGTGCTCTGGAGCAAGGAACCACCCACCAACGAATCGACGACCCGAGGAGAAGATCCGCAATGACACCGCTCGAAACCGTCAACGCATTCATCGCCGCCATCGAGCGCCTGGACCTGGACGCCGCCTGTGCCATGGTCAGCGCCGACTGCGAGTACGACAACGTCCCCCTCATGAAGATGTACGGACCCGAGGGCATCAAGGGGGTGCTCACCCCCATGTTCGGTGACTGCACCGAGGTGCGCTGGATCGTCCACCGCGAGGCCGCGAACGGCAACGTGGTGTTCAACGAACGCACCGACAGGTTCAAGATGTCGTGGGGCTGGCTCGAGCTTCCGGTCAACGGCGTGTGGGAAGTCGTCGACGGAAAGATCACGCTGTGGCGTGACTACTTCGACGCCCAGACCTACTTCAAGCAGTTGCCCACCGCCTGAGCGAACTCACTTGCCGAGGTAACTGGCCTCGATCAGACTTCGGTCGTTGCGCAACGTCGCCGCGTCGCCCTGCATCGCCAACTCTCCGTGACTCAGCACGTACGCGCGATCGGCCACTTGCAGTGCCATGTGCACGTGCTGTTCGACGAGCAACACTCCGGCACCGGTCTCGTCGGCGATCTGGCGCAGGATCGGCAACAGTCGCTCCACGATGATGGGAGCCAGGCCGAGACTCATCTCGTCCACCATCAACAACTTCGGGCTCACGGTGAGAGCACGCGCCATGGCCAGCATCTGCTGTTCGCCACCCGACAACAAACCGGCGCGCCGATCCATGATGGGTTCGAGGGCCGGGAAGTACCCGAGGGCCTTCTTCAGATCCGACGCACCCTTGGCCGCGCCGAGCCGCAGGTTCTCGGCCACGGTCAATTGATAGAAGAGCGAGCGTCCCTCGGGAACGTGCGCCAGACCCTCGCGCGCGATCATGTGCGGACGACGTCCCTGCACCGACGTGCCGAACACCTTGATGTCCCCCGAGATGATCGGGACGAGACCCGAGGTGGTCAACAACGTGGTGGTCTTGCCGGCGCCGTTCGGACCGAGCAGTGCCACCACCTCACCGGGGTTCACCGTGAGATTCAAACCGCGAACGACGGAAACACCGTTGTAGCCGGTGTTCAGATTCTCGATTTCGAGCAGAGCGTTCATCAGTGTCCTCCCTCGGTTGCGCTGGACCCGAGGTACGCCTCGATCACCTTGGGGTCTCGCTTGATCTGATCCGGAGTTCCCTCGGCGATCTTCACGCCGAACTCGATCACGTAGATGTAATCGCACACCTCCAACACCAGACCCATGTCGTGGTCGACGAGGAAGATCGTCAGTCCGGCGTCGATGATTCGACGCAGTCGCCGACCGAGTTCCTGCGATTCGGCGGTGTCCAGTCCGGCCGCCGGTTCGTCCATGCACACCAGGTCGGGGCGCGCGGCCAAGGCCCGCGCCGCCGAGACCAGCTTGCGCTGCCCCTGACTGATCTCGTTCGGATACTTCTTGGCCAGGTCACCGATGCCCAGCACCTCGAACGCGAAATCCACACCACTGCGATCCCGCTTGCGGCCGGGCCGCACCAGATCCAGCAGGAAGTTCTTGGCGGACTGGCGTTCCGCGGCCACCTGCACGTTCTCCTCGATGGTGAGATCGTCGAAGAGCTCGAGCGACTGCCAGGTACGGCCGAGACCGAGACGCGCGCGGTTGTGGACCGCCATGTCGTTGATCTCCTGACCCTTGAACTCGATACGCCCCGTGGTGGGCACGAATCCCGTGATGCCGTCGATGAACGTGGTCTTGCCCGCGCCGTTCGGGCCGATCAGCCCCACGAGCTTGCCTTGTTCGACGGAGATGTCGACGTTGTTCACGGCCCGCAGGCCACCGAACGTGACGGACATGCCGCTCGTTGTCAGAAGGCTCACTGCCCCACCCCCATGGTTCGTGGTTCCCCGTCTTGTTTCTGTTTCGACAGAGCGTCTTTCCTCGCGCGTCTCAACGCTCTTTGCTCGGCCAGCAGTCGTGGTGCGCCCGCGAGACCCTCGGGATTACGCACCGCCGTGATGATGAGTCCGACGCCGCCGATGAGGGTGGCGTAACCCTGATCGATGTGCAGGATGTTCTCGAGGAAGTTGAAGTTGAGACCGTTGGGAACGACGATCCCCGCCAACACCGCACCCGACACGCTGGCGATGCCCCCGAGATAGGCGAACGCCAGGAACGTCAGGGACGCGAAGGCACCGAAGTACTGCGGGGTGACCGATCCGAAGCGATAGCCGGACAGCGCACCACCCATACCGGCGATAAAGGCGGCCAGACCGAACGCCAGGATCTTGGTGCGCGCCACGTCGATACCCGACGCGGCCGCCGCGCGCTCGTTGGACCGCACGGCCAGGAACTGTCTGCCGGTTGCCGACCGACGAACGTTCACCACCATCAGACACAGCAAGACGACGAACACCAGACAGACCACCCCGAACCACACGTTCGGAGGCACGTCGTCGCGACCCTTCAGACCGAGCACCCTCAGCGCCGTGTTGTTCGGCCCGAAATCCTTGCCTCCGATCATCGGAGGGTCGACACGCAAAGCTCCGAGTTCTCCGGCGAAGGTCTTGTTCTTGAAGACGAGTTGTTCGATCGCCACCGCTGCCGCCAGGGTGATGACGGCCAGGTTCACCCCGCGAAGGCGTAGAGCCGGAATGGAGATGGCCGCGCCGAACAGAGCCGCCACCACCGAGCCGATGAGTGGGGCCAACGGGAACGGAAGGTCGGAGAAGTACTTCGACATGAAGAAGCCGGCGGTTCCCGCCAACGCCATCTGCGCCAGCGAGATCTGACCGACGAATCCCGTCAGCACCACAAGTGACAACGCGATGACCACGCCCACCAACGTGTTGATGGTCGACTGTCGCCAGTCGTAACTGAACCCGAACAACATGACCAATGTCGCCACGACCGCGGCCACGGTCAGCGCGGTCACGTGCTTGGGCGCCACGGCCGCGGGAAGCTTGCCCGACGACACCGCGCCGCGAACAGGGAGGGCCTTTCCTCGAGCGAACATGGCGATGACGATGACGAAGAAGGGCAACGCCTGGGTGAGACCGGCGGTCGGCAGCACACCGCGCGGAAACCACGTCTGCGCGCCCTGGTACTGCACCCACCCTTGCAGCATCGCGATACCGATACCGGCGACCACGGTGACTCCGAACGACGAGAAGCCGGCGAGCAGCGCCGCTCCCAGCGCCGGAACGATCAACAACGGAAGGGTGATCGTGTCCAAGTTGGTGATGGGCGACGCGAGGATGCCCACCAAACCGGCGATGACGGTCGACAACACCCAGTTCGCCCCGGCCAGGAAGTCGGGCGAGAAGCCGAGCAACATCGCGCCCTTCTCGTTTTCGGCCGCCGCGCGCGTGGCCAGACCGAAACGTGTGAAGCGAAACAGCGCCCACAGCGCGATGGCGATCGCCACGACCACGGCGACGAGGAACAGCTGGTTGTTGGGGATGGCCCCCAGTTCGCCGGGAAGGTCGACCTTCCCCTTGGGAAGCGGGAACTGCACACCGGTACGGGCCAGTTCGCCGAAGCGAAGTCGCAGGAACTCCTGGAGCACCACGAACAGTCCGACCGAGGTGACCACCTTGGCCAGAACCGGGGCGTTGCGCAACGGGCGGAAGATCAGAAAATGGAGGGCCAGACCGAACAACACGGCCAACACCAGCGAGACGATCAATGCCGACGCGGTGGTGAGACGGTCGCCGGGAAGATCGATGACGGTGGGCCAGTTGATCAGGTCCAGTTTGTTGCCGTCCTCGCGGAACCAGTTGACCGGAATCTCGATGAGGACCAGCGGATTGGGCAACGGCGGCACGTAGAACTTGCCCTCCATGCGCAACCCGTAATACCAGTACGCGACGAAGATGGTCACCACACCGTTGGCGAAGTTCACCACACCCGAACCGCGATACGTCAACACCACGCCGAGGGCGATGGCGGCCATCAAGGCCCCGGTGCCCACGTTGGAGAACATGGGTGCGAGCTGTCGCGCGTCCCATACGTACAGGATCGCGAAGACGAACAACACGATCGCCGATCCGGTGAGGGCCGGCTTGCGACGAGCGACCTTCAGCAATCCTTCGAGCACAGACTCTTCCCCCGCTTCATCGGGTCGGTTGACCCGCTCACACCGTCGACCCCGCAGGGCCGACCCGTCATTTCACGAATGAAACATCGTCAGACGATCCTGACGAACGAACCGCGTCGGGTCGAGAGCGAGGCACCAGGCACCCGCTCTCGACCCGACGTTCGACCCGTGAGGGCCGAGAGTTCGAATCAGCCCTGACCGAGTTCGGCCACCGGGTTGATGGCCTTGCCGTTGTATCCGTCGAGGACGGACACGTACTCGGCGCCTTCCTGCTTCTGGATACCCACGGAGAATCCGCAGAGGCTGGGGAAGGTGGCGTTCGCGCCGCACTTCATGTCTCCAGCCGCCATCCACTGCGGTCCGGCGAAGGCCTTCACCGCGGCGCGGATGCCCGCACCATCGGTGGCGCCGCCGTTCATGAACTGGGCGACGGTCATGAAGGTGGCGAACGTCGGACCGCTGAATCCGGTGTACTCCAGATCCTCGATGCCCTCGGTCTCGGCCCACGCGAAGACCGCGTCGTTGTAGGCGTCCTGGTTGGGGTCGCCCGCGATCTCGTACGAGAAGCCGTAGCCGACGAAGTACCAACCGTCGGGCAGCTTGCCGGACTCACCGACCGACTTCATGTGATCCTGCATCGGGGTGCCGAAGCACAAGCCGGTGGTGACCACGGTGGTGTCGATCTCGAGGGTCTTGATGGCGTCGTAGATACCGATGCAGCTCTGCACCGTCACGAGCGGCAAGAAGACGTCGGCCGTGTCCGCACCGGCCGACTGGATGGCGGTGGCCATCTCGGTGGAGCCGGCGGTGTCGGCCACCGGCACACCGGTGACCTCGAGGCCGAGGCTCTCGAGCACGGGCTTGGTGAGCGCGGTGAAGGCGATCGTTCCGGCCGGGTTGTCGTTGTACACGACCGCCGCCTTCTTGATCTCCTTGCCCTCCAACTCACCGAGGTAGTTCGCGGCGAACACCGACATGCCCTGCACGACTCCGGGCGAGCCCGGGGTGAACGCGTAGGCGTCGGTGGCCAGGAACTCCGGCGTGGTGGTGGGGTTACCCAGGATGACGGGCTTCTTGTCCTTCAGCCCGTCGAGCAAGGGTGCGGTTCCGTTGAACATCGCACCGGTGACGACCACCTGCACGTCGTCGTTCGCCAGCATCTCCTGCGCGCACTTCTGGCCGTCCTCTTCCTTCGTGACGAAGCACTCGACCAGTTCGATCGGACGACCGCCGATTCCACCGAGGAAGTTGTTGATCAACCACACGGCGGAACGGGCGCCATTGGAGGCCTCCGGGAACGCCGGGGTGCCACCTTCCTGGTTCACGTAACCGATGTAGATCGGGTCACCGCTGGCCGCACCCGCGGTGCCGCCGGTGTAGGCGAGCGCGGTGTCGAGCGTCGACTGCGCGACCGGGCTCTCCGACGGAGCGTCGGTGCTGGGAGCCTCGGACGTCGGCGCCTCCGAGGTGGGAGCCTCGGTGGCCGGAGCGGAACTTTCGCTGCCGGAATCCTCGCTACACGCGCCGGCGAGCAGGCCCATGACGGCCAAGCCCGCGACGAAACTGATCTTCTTGCTTCTCACATTTCCCCCTTGACGATCGACTCGGTCCGGTGTGGACGAGCCATGCGTCACAGCCTCTCACACGGGGGTATGGGGGTCAATCATCGGAGAGCAGGGTCACGCACCGGGGGCCGGAGCCTCCGTCGAGCCGGGCCCGCCCTCGCGATAGTCGCCGAAGGTCGCGTCGCGCTCGCTCAACGTCGCCGTGACGCCCTTGGTGGCGAAACCCTGCATGTATTCGATCGACGACTTCTGATGGAACCCGAGGGCCTGGATCTCGGCGGTGGCTCGGATACCGGCACGGATGCCCATCGCCTCCATCGCCCGGTGCGCCGCCCGCTTGTTGAGCGCCAACAGGTCGGCGGGCACCTTGGCCACGCGCTCGGCCATGGCCAGAACCTCCTCGTCGAGTCGCTCGGCCGCGTACGCCCGATTGGCGAATCCGGCGTCGACCGCCTCGTCACCCGACATCGAATCACCGGTCAACAGTGCTTCCATCCCCCGTCGCAGGCCCATCATCCACGTCTGCCACTGCATGTCGGGAGGCGACATCGAACGCACGGGCGGGTACCCGATCTTGGCGTCGTGGGCCACGTACACGAGATCGCACGCCGTGGCCAGTTCGCTTCCACCCGCGAGGCAGTAGCCGTGAACCTGGGCGATGATCGGCGTGCTCATGTCCCACATCTCGAACCAGTTGTTGACCACGTGTCGCGACCACCAACCGTCGGCACGCGAGATGGAACGCTCCACGTCGGTGTTCGGCGATCCGAGGTCGTAGCCCGCGCAGAAGCACGAGCCCGCACCGCGAACGATCATCACCGAAACGTCGCGATCCCTGTCGCCGGCGCGCAACGCCTCGAACAGGGCTCCGCGCAGATCGTCGTTGAGCGCGTTGCGCTTCTCCGGACGATTCAGGGTGAGTCGACGAACGCGCGGTGCCGGTTCGTCCACGAGCAGTACCCGATTCGATGTCATGTCAACGATCCTTCTCCCAATAGGGGGCGCGAAGTTTCCGCTTGTTGATCTTTCCCATGGTGTTGCGACCCAGATCGTCGACGAAGTCGACCGTTCGCGGACACTTGTAGTGGCTCAGGCGCTCGCGGCAGAAAGTCAGGATCTCGGCGGCGTCGGGAGGGTTCGCGGGGTCGCGCGGAATCACCAACGCTTTCAGTTCCTCCCCCATCTCGGCGTGGGGGATGCCGATGCACGCGACGTCGAGTACCGCCGGATGTCGTGTCAACACCTGCTCGGCCTCGGCCGGGTAGATGTTGACCCCACCGGACACGACCATGTCACTGAAGCGATCGGTGATGTAGACGTACCCACCGTCGTTCACGTAGCCGATCTCGCCGAGCGTGAACACCCCGGGAGCGATGTTGGCCAGTCGCGTCTTCTCCGGGTCGTTCGGATAGACGACCCCGCGTCCCGTGGAGTCCTTGAAGAAGAGTCGGCCCTCCGTGTTCGGCGGGACCTCGTTGCCGTCGTCGTCGAGAACGATCACGCTGAAGGGCGGAATCGGGCGACCGACCGACCCCGGATTCTCCAGCCATTCGGCGCTCGTGATCTGACACGTCGTACCCACCTCGGTGGCGCCGTAGGCGTCGATGAAGATCGGACCCCACCAGTCGATCATCGAACGCTTCACGTCGACCGGACACGACGCACCGGTGTGCGCCACCAGCCGCATGGACGACAGGTCGTACTTGGCCTTCACCTCGTCGGGAAGGGCGAGCAGACGCACGAAATGCGTGGGAACCATCACGGAGGACTCGGTCCGATGTTCGTGGATCGCCTGCAGGGTCTTCTCGGCGTCGAACTTCGCCAACACCACCATGGGCACCCCGCGCACCAGCAACCTCATGCCGTTCAACGGTCCGGTGTGGTACATCGGGCCGACCACCAGATGGGTGCCGAACTGGGCGAAACGATTCGCCTTCATCCCCTCGAGGTGCTCGGCCATGGTGGAACCACCGGCGAACATCGTGGGGGGCAGCTCGGTTCCCTTCGGACGACCGGTGGTGCCCGAGGTGTACAGAAGGTTCGCCCGCGGAACCACGTCCATGGGCGGATGGTGCGTGGCCCCATCGGCCAGCCACTCCGACCACGTGCGCAGACCGGGATCGTCGACTCCCCAACCGACCACGTCGATGCGCAAACCTTCGCCACGCGCGATGTCGGCCGCCGCCAGACCGCGTTCGAGGGTCTCCGGTCCGACGAACAGCAAACGCGAATCCGAATCGACGAGGATGTACGCCGTCTCCTCGGCCGTGAGATGGAAGTTCACGGGCACGGTGGAGGCACCACCGAGCAGACAGCCGAGGTGGGCCAGTGCCGTCTCGGCGGCGTTCTCGGCGAACACGGCCACCCGACGGCTCGTCCCCAGGTCGGTGGCCAACGCGATGTTGGCCACCCGGTTCAAGATGTCGTCCACCTCGGCCCAACGCAGGGCCTTGTCGGGATCGCGCACGGCGATCTCGTCGGGTCGTTCACGGGCCAGATCAGCGGCGAAAGCGGGCATCGTGCGACCTCAGACGTCCGCGTCCACGCCGCGCGCCAGGAGAGCCTCGCGATGGTTGGTGAAATCACCCGACAGGTCGGCGGGCCCGCCGTAGTGCACCTGCAGGAATCGTCGGGCGAAGAGCCATCGGCCCTCCACCTTTCGATACGTGTCGTCGTAATGAGCGAGAAGGATCCCCGACTGTCCGCCGGTCCGACGGAACCTCTCGCTGATCGCCCATCGCCCGACGGCCTCGTCGGGGGACGCACCGCACCACGCGTCTCCGCTGTGCACCGTCTGGACGACCGCGGCGAATCCGGTCATCGCCCCGAACCACAACTTCGAGATGGCGTCCTTGCCCTCCACCAAACGGCCGCCACCCAGATCCCACACGGCGTCGTCGGCCCAGCACGATCCCCATTGCGGGGCCGAGCGGTGCACCACGGCGTCGGCGTAGCGGTTCACCAGACGCTGGATCGAGACGAAGTCGTCGACGGACACGGGCACGGCGTTGCTCATGGAACAGTTCTAGTCTGCGATGACGCGCGCCGGCGATGGGAGGGAATCATGATCGACGACCATTCGAGACGAGATCTCGGGGACCTGTGGTCGCTGAACGGACGTGGAGCCGTGGTGACCGGAGGTGCCGCGGGCATCGGCGCCGCCACCGTGAGACGTCTCGCCGAGGCCGGCGCCGACGTGGTGGTGGCCGACATCGACGAATCGGGCGCCGCCCGGACCGCCGTCGAGGTGGCGGGTGCCACCGGTCGAACGGTGATCTCCACCCGACTGGACATCGCCGACACCGCCTCGGTGGTGGCCGCGGCCGAGTTGTGCCGGGACCGCCTGGGAGGCCTCGACATCTGGGTGAACAACGCGGGCATCTATCCGACCACCGGGCCGGCCCTCGACGCCGCCGACGACTTCATCGACCGATTGCTGGAGGTGAACGTACGGGGCTCGTACGCGGGGGCCCGCGAAGCGGCGCGCCGAATGAGCAACGGTGGGGTCATCGTGAACCTGGCGTCGACCACCGGGTTCCGTGCGGCGCCCGGCATCAGCGCCTACGTGATCTCCAAGCACGCGGTGGTGGGTCTGACGAAATCGTTGGCCCTCGAGTTCGGTCCGCGCGACGTGCGGGTCGTGGGTGTCGCACCCGGACCCATCGACACCCCCGGGGTACAGGAGCAGATGGCGCCGTTGAAGGCGGCCGGACTCGACGTCGCCAAGCGCATGAGCCAGACGCTCCTCGGTCGTGCCGGAACGGCCGACGATATCGCGCGCGTGATCCTGTTCCTGGCCTCCGACATGGCTGCATGGATCACGGGAGAAGTCGTGGTGGCCGACGCCGGCTCGCTGGCCGGCTGAGACCCGCGCGAGTTGCCTCAACCGCGGGTGACACGCGCGTTTCCCTCGGTCCACCACACCGACAGTCGTCGGAACTCGATGCGCCAACCGTTCGACGTGCGAATCAGTCGGTCCTCGTAGCGTCCGGCGACGATGAAGTTGGGGCCACCCTCGGCGGTCCGACGCACGTGTTGCGATTGCAAGTACGACGAACACGTGGCCCGATCACCGTCGACGACGACGAGATGATTGCCCACCAGGTGCTGCGTTCGATCGAGCGGTTCGAGGGCGCGACGAATCCGGGTCTTGATCGCCTCGCGAC
>WLEG01000120.1 GCA_009704425.1 Actinomycetota bacterium
AGTACGTGCGCTGGAGGTTGGGTCGCGATACGGCTGGCCCCATCGTCGCGTCGGCCGACGAGTTGGCGTCCACGGGCCTGTGGAACACGGAACGTGACGCGGTCAGTGACGCCGTGGCCGGCCTCATCGACGCCGAGCGGGACTGGACCGGTGTTCTGCCCGCAGTGCGTCCGGCCGACAGTTCCGTCGGCTCGCTTTACGGCGTTCTCGTGGTGTTGTAAACCCGACGTTCACCCTGTGTCCACGTGGTGGATGCATCGATGTCAGGGTGTCGTCAGACGCCAGCTCTATGTTGCACGGCGTGGTTCGTGGTCGCGCCGTCGTGGGAATGCTCGCACTGGTGACACTGGTGGCGTGTGGAGAGAACCTTCCCTCGGCCGAGTCTTCCGACGACACGCATTCGGTCGTCGACGTGAATGATCCGATGTCGTCGACGCTCGCTGCGATACCAGGCGATGACGCGGATGTCATCGACGAACAAGTCGGGTCCGATGCGGTCATCGACGGAGGCTCGAAGACGAACACTGCTGCCGTGACGGTAACGGCGCCGGGGGCGACCGTCGGCTCCGCCGCGACCACACCGATCACGTCGGCGACACCGACGACACCCGCACCGCCGGCCACCGTCATTCCCCAGGTGATTCCGTGCGACGCCGTTCCCGACGCCTCGTGTGCCGGTGCCGATCTGCGCGGACAGGAGTTGATGTTCGCCAACCTGCAGGGAGCGGATTTCCGGGGTGCGATCCTGGTGGGAGTGGACCTGTCGGGTGCCGATCTGTCGGGCGCGAACTTCACCGGAGCGAACCTGGCCAACGCCAACCTTTCCGAGACCGTGCTGTTCGGGACCGATTTCACCGGTGTGCGCCTGACGCGGACGAATCTGCAGTTCGTGCTGTGGGACGATTCCACCATTTGGCCCAGCGGGTTCACACCGCCCGACTTCTGAGCGACGTCAGTCCAGATCCGGGGTTCCGTACGTCGACGGAATGTCCACCGTTCCGTGCCGCTTGTGAAAGCGCCACCGACCGTCCTCGCGAACGAGGTCGTCATGGTGTCGCCCGATCATGGTCAGACGGGGTCGACCGTCCTTGCCGCGGTGGATGACGGTCCACATCACCTGAGACGTGGCGCGGTCGCCGTCGAGGGTCACTTGCGGGCTACTGATGATGTGCACCGACTCGCCCACACGACCTTCCAGTGTGCGCCTCATCAACTCCTCGATGGCCGTCGGCCCCGTGGCGCGCCCCATCGGACCGAGAAGAATCTCTCCGTCGCGAGCGAACAAGGATGCGTATCGGGCGAAGTCCCCGGCGTCGAGGGCCGATCCGTAGTCGATGAAGAGTTGGTGGATCTCCTGCAGATCCTCCAACCGACGCAGCCGTTGTTCGATCGAGTCCGACATGCCCACAGCGTACGCCTCGGGGTTCAGCGAGACCGTTCCAGCTCGTAGAGGGCCACGCCGCCACCCTTGCGGACCCACAAGCCGGCGCCGGCCTGCGTGAAGTGTTCATTGAGTCGGCGTCGATACCACTCGCCCGTGCGGTGATGGACGTCCATGTCGGTGGCGTCGGGATCGACCACCGACGCGAAGTCGGCCGTGGTGGGAATCTCGAGGTACAGCACGTGACGACAGGCGGCGGCGATGTTGTCGATGGCGGCGGCCACCGCCTCGTCGTCGGGGTACTGCAACACGCCGTGACAGATGACGAGATCGAATCGTGATCGCGGACGCCAGACGCCGATGTCGCGCAACTGGTGCCCGTACTCACGACAGGCGTGTTCGCTGACGTCGGTGGACACGACCTTCACCGACGGGTGATTCTCGCGATACCAGTCGCGCCACAGACCAGGACCGGCGCCCACGTCGAGCACGCTCGCAGGCTCCACGTCCCACCACGCGCACATGCCATGGACCGCCGACGCGAGATGGGCGATCTTCTCGCGATCGTGCACACCACCGTCCCCGTAGAAACGCTCGTAGTACGTGGCTCCGAAACGGGTCATGGACGTGATCGATGTGCCGGGACGCCCGGCTCAGGCTTCCATGAGCTTCTGAAGTATGCGGCGGAACTCGACCGTGTGGCGATCACTTCGCACGTGCACCTGCCCGCGCTCCAGCGGCATGGTCTTGTCGCGGAGCCTCTCGATGACGCGCAGATCCTCGGCGAAGATCTTCATCTCGTAGTCGATGGCGGCCTGGTGATCGGCGGGGGTGCGCACGTCGTTGCGGATCATCACGATGTGCACACGGGTGCGGTCCATGGTCATGGGCTGACACCACATGACGATGGCGTTGACCATGCCCGTCAGCGGAATCTCGAGGCGCAGATTCGCGGTGAAGGGAACGCGATAGTCGTACCGCATCAGCCGATCCTGAACCAAGGGGTGCTCGCCGGTGGCCACCAACGGGTCCTCGTGGTTCTCGATCACGTGTGGGTACTGCACCACGAACCCCCAGCCATCGGCGGTGCGTTCGGTGGAGTACTCCTTCACCAAGCGGTCCTTGTCGGAGCCGAAGGTTCCGGCGTGCACGTAGGGGAAGTGGCTGAAGTCGAGGAAGTTGTCGATGGCCTGCGCGGCGGCGGCATCGATGTCGACCGGTGGCATCCAGACCTTGGTGAGGGATTCGTCGTCCCATTCCGGGATGGGCAAGATGTCGGTGACCGGCTCCTCGGGCGCGATCCACAGCAATCCGAAACGTTCCTGGGTGAACGGGGCGGTCAGACGCGCCGGTGGCAACGTGGCGTCGGCTCCGAGTGCGGGCACGTGCGCAACCGCACCGTCGGCGTCGAACTCCCAACCGTGGTACGGGCAGCGCAGGCAGCCCTCGGTGACGAGGCCGTCGCTGAGTCGCGCGTTGCGGTGTGGGCACACGTCGAGGAACACCTTCACGGCGTCACCCAGTCGCACCACCACGTAGGCGTCGCCCACCAACTCGACACGTGTGGGCGTGGACCCGAATGATTCGACGCGACCGACCGGATGCCAGGCCCGACGAAGTTGTGGTGAGACGTTGGTGAGCGAGGTCATCGCTCTTCGCGCTCGTAGGGGATACCCAATGCGGCCGGTGCGCCGAGTCGTCGGTGGGCGAAGCGACTCGACACCAACACCAGAACGACGATGGTCATGAAGAAGGGGAGCGCGTCGAGGATGTCACCGCTGATGTCGACACCGCGGGCCTTCAGTGTGCTGCTGAGCGATTGCAGACCGCCGAAGAGATACGCGCCGACGAGAGCCAGGCTCGGACGCCAGAAGCCGAAGATCACCAACGCGATGGCGATCCAGCCGGCGCCCTTGGTCATCCCGTCCACCCAGGTGGGCACGATCGCGAGGCTGTAGAAGACGCCACCGACTCCGGCGAGGGCCCCACCGAGGATGGTGTGGATGTAGCGGTAGCGGATGACGCTGATGCCCATGGCGTCGGCGGTCTGGGGCGACTCTCCGACCGCGCGTAGCTGCAATCCGATGCGGGTGCGGAACAAGTACACCGTGGACAGGATCGCGAGCAACCACGACAGGTAGGTGAGCGACGTCTGTCGGAACAGAATCGGTCCGAGGATCGGCATGTCGGCCAACCCGAAGAGATCCATGGTGCGGATCGGTCGGGGCACCGGGTTCTTGGCCACTTCCCAGATGTTGGCGAAGTAACTGCTCAACCCGACGGTTCCGGCGAAGATCGTGATGGCCAGACCGGCCACCGTCTGGTTGGTCTTCAGCGTGATGCACAGGAATGCCAGCAGGGTCGACACCAGTCCACCGGCCAGCGCTCCCACCAGAATCGACATGGTCACCGTGAACCAGGCACTGCCTCCGATGTGGATGCAGGCCCACGCACCGGAGACACCGCCGATGAGCATGGTTCCCTCGACGCCGAGGTTCAGCACTCCGCTGCGTTCGGTGAAGATCCCACCGAGCGCGGCGAAGAACAACGGTGTGCCGTAGAAGATGGCCGAGGAGATGATGATGATCAGGATGTTGGAGTTCATGCCGTCACCGCCCCGGCGCGACGCACGTTGAGTTTGATCCGGTACTTGATCAGGATCTCTCCGGCCACCGCGGTGAACAGGATGAGTCCCTGCAGGGTGCCCACCAGACCGCTCGGGAAGTCCGGTCCTTGCAGCGCGTAGCCCGCCTTGGTCAGACCACCGATGAAGATGGCCACCGCGACCGTGGTGATCGGATTACGTCGCGCAAGGGCGGCCACCACGATGCCGGTGTATCCGTATCCGGCCATCTGCAGTCCCTTGGCGTCCAGCAGACCGCGGAAGTTACCCACGTCGGCCGCACCACCGAGTCCGGCCAACGCACCCGACATGGCCATCACCACCACGATGGTGGACGACGTGCGAATACCCGCGTAGCGAGCCGCCTTGGGTGAGTCCGCGATCACCCCCACCTCGAACCCGAAGCGCGTGCGCTTGTAGAGGAACCAGATGGTGACACCGGCCAGGATCGCGATCAGGAAGGCGATGGGCACCGCGATGCCGAACACCGTGTAGGTGTTCCACGCGGCGCGGTCGGCGATGGGTTTGCCCTTGGGAAACTGGGGCGAATCGGGGTCGCGCCAGAACGACTTGGAGTTGAAGATCAAGTAGTTCAACAGGATGCCGGCGAGGTAGTTCATCATGAGCGAGGTGATGATCTCGTTCGTGTTGTACCGCGCCCGCAGGATGCCGACGATCGCCGAGTACACCGAGCCGAACAACATGCCCGCCAGACACGACAACACGATGGAGAGGCCGACGGGGGTTCCATCCAGTGAGATGGCCACCCAGCTGGCGCCGATGGCCCCCATGTAGAACTGTCCCTCGCCGCCGATGTTGATGAGTCCCATGCGGAACGCCACCGCGGCGCACAGTCCGGTGAAGGCCAGCGGTGTGGCCATCTCCAGGGCACCCGAGAAGGCCCGCTTGCCGGCGAAGCCACGCTCGAAGATTCTCTGGTACACGTCGATGGGGTTCTTGCCGGTGATCCACAGCACGATGGCACCCAGCACGAGGGCGGCCGCGAGCGAGATCAAGGGCACCGCCCAGTTCAGCCACTTCGGTTGCTCGAGGCGACGCTCGAGCCGCAACGGAGACTTCATCGAACGTCCTCCTTCACGTTGCTTCCACCCATTGTGAGACCGATGCGTTCGCGGTCGGCCCCGTCGGCGGGAAGATCGTCGACGATGCGTCCCTCGTACATGACGAGGATGCGGTCGGCGAGCGACAGGATCTCGTCGAGGTCCTCACTGATCAAGAGCACGCCCACTCCCTCGTTCGCGGCGGCCACCAACCGCTCGCGCACCGCCTCGATGGCGCCCACGTCGAGGCCCCGGGTGGGTGACGCCGCGATGAGCACCTTGGGAAGGGCCGAGAACTCCCGGGCCAGGAGCACCTTCTGCACGTTTCCCCCCGACAACAGTCGCACGGGCGTGGCGGTGTTCGGAGTTTTCACGTCGTACCGTTCCACGAGTGTCGAAGCCTGCTCGCGGATGGCGCGACGCTGCAACAAACGGAACCGCGAGATCTGGGGGGTGCGGTAGTTCTTCAGCGCGAGGTTGTCCTCCACCGAGTGACCCGCGGCCAATCCGGTGTGCAAGCGGTCCTCGGGCACGTGTGCGATTCCACGAGCGATGGCGGAGCGGGCCTTGCCCGACTTCACCTCGTCGTCCATCACCGAGATTCGTCCCGCGATCGACGCGCGCATTCCGGAGATCACCTCGGCCAGTTCGCGTTGTCCGTTTCCGGCCACGCCGGCCACGCCGACGATCTCGCCACGTCCCACGGTGAACGACACCTCGTGGAGCGACGCACGTCCACGATCGTCGTTGGCCGAGACACTCTCGACGCGCAACACCGTGGTGGTGGTATCGGCCGGGTTCTCGCGCACCACACGCTCGAACTCCACCGAGCGACCCACCATGAGAGA
>WLEG01000121.1 GCA_009704425.1 Actinomycetota bacterium
GGCACCACGAGATAGAAGACGATCTGCGATCCGGCCCACCAATTCATCTGCGCGAGACGCGAGAACGAATCGGGAGCCCATTCGACGGCGAAGTGGGCCGCCCACAAACAGGCGAGCGCGGTGAGGAAGACGGTGAACGTGCGACGATCGAGCTCGTCGTCGACGAATCGACTCACCGATCGCGGAGCTTGGCGAGCAGGCGCAGGATCTCGAGGTACAACCACACCACCGTCACGAGCACACCGAATGCCGCGTACCACTCGACCGACTCGGGGAGCCGCTCCTTGGCGCCGCGCTCGATGAAGTCGAAATCGAGAGCCAAGTTGAACGCCGCCAGACCGGCCACCAGGAAACTGAAGCCGATGCCGAGGGCGCTACTGGACGACAGGAACGTGGGGGTGGCTCCGAACAGGCTCATGAGCAGGGAGACACCGTAGAACAGCGCCACACCGAGGGTGGCGCCGATCACGATGCGTCGCATGCGGTCGGTGACCTTGATGATGCGCAGTCCGTAGAGCGCCAACATCACCGCGACCACCGCGATGGTGGCACCGGCGGCCTGCACCACGATGCCGTCGTAGTACGTCTCGTACGCCCGACTGATGGCACCGACGAACAGACCCTGGGCCACGGCGTAGACGGGTCCGAGGATCTTGGCCAGGTTCGGCTTGAACGCCAGAACGAGCGCACAGACCAGTCCCACCAGCACTCCACCGATGGCGAAGGCCGGGAACTTGTACACCTCACCCTCGGGTGCCTCGACGCCGAGCCAACCGACGGTTGCACCCGCCAACAAAAGAACGAAGAGAACGGCGGTGGCGCTGACCGTGCCACCCACGGTCATCGCGCGCGTCGCCGGATTCCACGGTGACGTCGGTCCGTCGGTCAGGGGCGCGCGCGTTTCGAGATCGGGTGCACCCCAACCCGCGCCGTCGGATTCGGCCGCCGCGCGCAGCTTCTTGTCGTTCAACATCGGATTGGTCATGACTGACTCCTGTTTCTCGATCGTGAATTCGAACGATTTCGGTAGCGAGTTCCGGTGTTGTTCGCAACCCGATCAACCAACGAATTCACACGAAAATCAACCTACCGAATCGAGTGGTTCGTGTCATGGCGGGAACTTTTCCGAGGAAGTTTCGTCCGCTGGTTGTTGAAGCGTTAACGGTCGGTATCGTTCCCGCCATTACGGCCAATTGGGACCGGCAAACCCAGTGTTTTTGGCAGTAATCGACCGGGGGATTCACACTCTCGCGGCCGTCAATCCGGTGAGCAACTATTCCAACGAAGTGAGGTTCCCAGGTGGCCAAGGATCGCGTCGATCGTGATGAAGAGGACCTCGTCCGGCTGTATCTGTCCGACATCGGCCAGTACACCCTTCTCACGAAGGACGACGAGGTTCGGCTCGCCAAGCAGATCGAGGCCGGCAAGACCGCCCGCGAGGAGTTCGGCGCCGACGGCAAGGGACTGACCCCCGCCAAGAAGCGCGAACTGCGCAACCTCATCAAGGACGGCGAGACCGCCGAGCGGGCCTTCGTGCAGTCGAACCTTCGACTGGTGGTGTCCATCGCCAAGAAGTACCAGGCGTCCGGACTGCCGTTGCTCGACCTCATCCAAGAGGGCAACCTCGGCCTCATGCACGCCGTCGAGAAGTTCGACTGGCGCAAGGGCTTCAAGTTCTCGACCTACGCCACCTGGTGGATCCGCCAGGCCATCACCCGCGGCATCGCCAACACCGGTCGCACCATCCGTCTGCCAGTCCATGCCGGCGACACGCTGGCCCGACTGCAGAAGGCCCGCTCGCGCCTCGAGCTGAAGTTCGGTCGCCAGCCCAGCCTTCGTGAGTTGGCCGCGGAAGTCGAGATGCCCGAGGACAAGGTCACCGAGGCCCTTCGATTCGCGGCCGAGCCGCTGTCGCTCAGCGAACCCTTGCGCGAGGACGGCGACGCCGAACTCGGCGACGTCGTCGAGGACCGCTCGGCCGAGAGCCCCTTCGAAGTGGCCGCCACCGCGTTGCTTCCCGAGGAGATCCAGCGACTGCTGGCCCCGCTCGACGAGCGCGAGCGCGAGATCCTGAAGCTTCGTTTCGGTCTCGATCGTGGCGAGCCCCGCACCCTCGAGGAAGTGGGCGAGCACTTCAACCTCACCCGCGAGCGCATTCGTCAGATCGAGGCGCGCGCCATGAGCAAGTTGCGCCACCCGTCGAGCGACACCGGCGCCCGCGACCTGCTCGCCGTCTGATTCTCGCCGACTAAAGTCCTCCGCGAGGGGGACACGAAATGGCCGAGATTCATGGAACTTGTGACGACCGCTTCACGGAGCTGAAGAGGATCCTGTCGAGCAACATCGACTCCGGTGACGACGTCGGAGCGTCGGTCGCCGTGGTGTGGAACGGTGAAATGGTGGTCGACTTGTGGGGCGGACATTCCGACCCCGCCCGCACCACACCGTGGGGCGCCGACACCATCACCAACGTGTGGTCGAGCACCAAGACCCAGATGGCGTTGTGCGCGTTGATGCTCGTGGATCGAGGCGAACTCGACCTCGATGCCCCCGTCGCCACCTACTGGCCCGAATTCGCCCAGAACGGCAAGGAGGGCGTGCTTGTTCGCCACCTTCTCTCGCACACGTCCGGCGTCTCGGGCTGGGACCAGCCCATCGCCGTCGCGGACCTGTACGACTGGGAGAAGTCGACCGCGAAACTGGCCGCCCAGGCGCCGTGGTGGGAACCCGGTGCTCATTCCGGCTATCACGCGCTGAACCAGGGGCATCTCGTGGGCGAGGTGATTCGGCGCATCACGGGCAAGAAGCTGGGTGAGTTCTTCCGCACCGAGGTGGCCGAGCCGCTCGATCTCGACTTCCACATCGGTCTCGATCCGCGTCACTTCTCGCGCGTGTCGAACGTGATTCCTCCCCCGCCCATTCCGATCGACATGACCACACTCGATCCGAACTCGATCGTCGTCAAGACGTTCACCGGACCGGCTCCCGGTGCCGAGGAGTCGTGGACCGACGAATGGCGTCGGGCCGACATCGGCGCCGCCAACGGACACGGCAACGCCAGATCGTTGGCGTGGGCTCAGAGCGCCATCAGCAATGGCGGGGTGGTGAAGGGGCGTCGACTGCTGTCGCCGACCGCCATCGACGAGATCTTCCGTGTGCAGGCCGACGGGCTCGACCCCGTCCTGATGGTGCCGGTGAAGTTCGGCATCGGTTACGCGCTTCCGAACGAATCCGTTCCGCACCTTCCGACCGACCGTCGCGTCTGTTTCTGGGGCGGTTGGGGAGGCTCGAGCGTCGTGAACGACCTCGACAACAACCTCACGGTGGTGTACGTGATGAACAACATGCTCGCCGGACTGGTCGGCGATCATCGTGGTGCCGCACTGGTGAGCGCCGCGTTCGATGCCGTTCGTCGTTAGAACAGCCGCTTCAGTGCGAGTGGCGCTGGCGCTCCATCAGGCTGCACCAGTCCCACGCGTCGCCACCCATCTCCGACACCTCGGCCAACATCTGGCCCACCATCGTCGTCACCGGTAGCGGCACGTTCATCGACTTCGCCTCGTCCAACGCCAGACCCACGTCCTTGCGCATGAGCGTGGTGGAAAAGCCGTAGTTGTACTCGCCGGCCAACATCTTCTCGGCGCGATTCGCCATCTGCCACGACGCCGACGATCCCTGCAGCATCACGTGGATCACCTTGGACACGTCCAGGCCCGCGGACTCGGCGAAGTCCAATCCTTCGGCGAGCGCCTGACACAAGCCCACCACGCAGATCTGATTGGTCATCTTGGTGATCTGACCGGCACCGCTGGAACCCATCAACGTGACGCGCGCGGCGTACGCGCCCATGATCTTCTCGGCGCGGTCGAACGCTTCTCGATCACCACCGGCCATCACCGTCAACGTTCCGTTGCGCGCGCCGTCCACACCACCGGACACCGGCGCGTCGAGGAACGCCACGTTCTTCTCCGCACCGCGAGCGTGAACCACGCGGGCGCCCTCGGCCGACGTGGTGGAGTGATCCACCCACAGCGATCCCTCGGAAAGCACGGGCAGGATCGCGTCCGCGACGGCGAACAACTCGCGGTCGGCGGGAAGGGAAGTGATCACGATGTCGCAACCCTCCACGGCCGCCGCCGCATCGGTGAACGCGGTGCCGCCGTTTTCGTCCACCCACTTCTGCGCCACTCCGGGAACGACGTCGCACACCGACACGGCACGACCGGAGTCGGATCCCTTGGTGGCCAGATGCGCGGCCATGTGCCAACCCATGCGACCCAACCCGATGACCGCGATGCGTGAGGTGCTCATGCCGGGACTCCGGGCTTGCCGCGATCGGCCAGCGTGAATCCGCCGGCCAGTCGGGCGTGCACGCGACCTCCGCACGCCATGGCCAGGATCACCACCATCTCGTCGGGCTTGGGTCCGTCGGGCACGCCCACTTCGATGGCGTCGTAATGACTGCCGACGTAGCTCCACTCGAGATGCGTGATCGGCACGTCCAGACGCGCGCCGATGCCGGCGACCTTCTTGGTGCTCGGCACGATGCTGGTCCCCTTGCCCAATGCGGCGCGCATGCCGCCACCACCCGGGATGTGCCACATCGCTCCGTGCTCGATCTCGCCGGCCGAACCGACGATGGTTCCCTTGCCGTATCCGTCGATGCGCGACGGATCACCGCCCAGATGCGCGATGAGAATGTTGCCCAGACGCTCGCCGAGGGCCCGCAGTTCGTCCACGGCCGGGCTCAGGTCCTCCACCCAACGACCCACGTAGGGATTGCCCACCACCGCGGCCACCGCACCCTTCACGGCCGGGGTCTCGGGGGCCGGACCGAGATCATGATGAATCTCTTCGACCACCGTCAGGATCTTGCGCACCGGGAACAACATGACTACTCCTTCTCGTGGACGAGACGTCCGAACACTCCGTGGACGTGCGTCCGTTTGCGTGGCGGAGGTGGACGGGAATCGAACCCGCCGGACGAGGATCACTCGTCCCAACCGCTTTGAAGGCGGCGGAGCCCACCAGGTACCCGGACACCTCCGTCTCGCAGGGTAGTCGCCGACGATGGCGGGACTAATCTTTCGGCATGAAGCGATTCATCATGCTCGTCGCATTGGTGGCCCTCGTCGCGGCCGCCGTGAAGAAACTGCAGACCGCCTGACCTTCACCGCTCACCGATTCGGCTCGCCCACACTGGATCGCCGTCGTCGGTCCACTTCCCCTGCACACCACTCTCGTCGGGGGTTTCCATGCTCATCGTTTGTCGTTCGGTCAAGGGCGGTGCGGGCACGTCGGTCGTGGCCGCCGCTCTCGCCTCCCTCTCGTCGCGCACCACGTCCACGCTTCTGGTCGACCTCGCCGGGGACCAGCCGGCCATCTTCGGCTCCGTCACCCCCGTGGCCGGACTGGCCGACTGGTTGCAGTCACCACATTCGGACTCTCTCGTCGCCACCGCCATCGACATCGACGACCATCTACGGATCCTTCCCACCGGTGACTCGACACTCCCCCACCCGGATTCGTCGGCCTGGACGGAACTGACGCGTCACCTCGTCGAACGGTCCCGCACCACCACCGTGATCGTCGACATCGGCTGCACCGTCGCCCCGCCCGCGCTCATCGACGCCGCCGATCGCGTGTTGCTCGTGGTGCGCCCGTGCTATCTCACGTTGCGCCGCGCGGTGACCCTGGGCGACCTGGCGGACTCCGTGGTCGTCGTCGACGAGGAACATCGGGCCCTGCGTCCCCGCGACGTGGAGTCGGTCCTCGGGCTTCCCGTGGTCGCCGTGGTGAAGACCGACTCCATGGTGTCGCGTCGCGTGGACGCCGGCATTCTGCACGGGCGACTGCCGGACTCGCTGGTCAC
>WLEG01000122.1 GCA_009704425.1 Actinomycetota bacterium
ATCACCAGGGTGGCACCCACCAGCTGAACGGGCTTCAGCGTCTCGTCGAGGATCAACACCACCCAGATCAGGGTGAGCACCGGTTCGGTCGTGGCCACCAAGGCCGCCGAGGACGGACCCAACCGCCGCACGCCGAGGAAGAAGGCCATACTCGCCAGCACGGTGCTGATGGCGGCGAGTCCGACGGCCGAGCCGTATCCGCCGAGGCTCGTCGGTGCGTGCATCGGCCACGAGACCGCGGCGGCCACCACGGCGAAAGCCAGCGATCCGGTGAGGCTCCACGCCGAGGCCACCAGCCCGTCGCCGCCGTCGGTGACGAGCCGTTCGCTGTAGATGACGTACGCGGCGTAGGTGAGGGCGTTGCCGAGCGTGAACAACAACCCCACCACCGTGGCCCCGCCCGCGCCGTCCAACACCTCGGGAACGGTGAGCGCGATTCCGACCAAGGTGATCAGAACGGCGACCCACACCTGGCGTCCGGCCGGACGACCGAGCAACGTGGCTCCGACCGCCACCATCGCCGGGTAGGTGTAGATGATGACGATGTACAGCGCACCGGGCAACTGATCGAGTCCGGCGAACGCCAACCACGCGACGCCTCCGAACAACACACCGGCCGTGAATCGGGGGAGCCACGCCACCGAGAAGGGTCCCGGGCCGCCGAACCGCGCGCGGACCACCACCACCACCCACGCGAGTGGAACGGCCAACAGGAAACGCCACACCAGCACGTCGACCGCGTCGAGCTCCTCGAGCACGTTCTTGCCGAAGATCGTGAACATCGAATACGCGGTGGCGCTCAGCACCATCCACGCGATTCCGCTCCGTTTGGCATGTTCCTCGAGACGTGACACGAGAACGAGACGCTAGAGCATCGAACCGCCGGAAACGTCCTGCACCGCGTGACGCAACACCAGGTCCTCCAGAGCACTGGCCGTCATCGGGCGCGCGTAGAGGTGACCCTGATGCGTGGTGCATCCGAGGGCCAACAACGCGTCGGCCTGTGGGCCGGTTTCCACACCATCGGCCGACACGGCCAGTCCCAGATCGCGGGCCAGTTGCACCATCGCGCGCACCACCGCGCGATCATTGGGGTGCGATGTGAGAGCGTCCACGTGCTGTCGGTCCACGCGGATCTCGTCGAGGGGCAACGTGCGGATCATCGACAGCGCGGCTCCACCTCGTCCCGCGTCCTCCAGGCAGACCCGTGCACCTTGACGGCGCAGGTCGGTGAGCACACCGGACGCTCCCACCACGTCACCCAAGACCGCCGCTTCGTAGATGTCGAGGGTCAACATGGTCGCGTCGATTCCCGAGAAGAACGACTGGATCTGCCCGTCCCGCCACGCGCGGGGTGTGCAGCGATGCGGAAGGTTCACGCGGAAGCGGAAACCCGCGGGTAGTCCGAGTGCGCTCAGTCGTCGGATGACCGGGCGAGCCTGCTGCATGATCACACTGGTCAGACGCTCGAGCGTGCTGGCATCCTCGGCCATGGTGAGCATCTCGGCCGCGTTGGCGATGGACCCGTCGTCTCTCAACCAACGGGCCAGCACCTCGGCACCGATGAGTCGACCGGTGCCGGCGTCGAACTCGGGTTGGAAGAAGGGCACCACGTCACCGGCATCGATCGAACGGCGCAGTGCGCGTTCCTCCTGAGCACGTCGTTGCATCTCGGCGCGCACGTCGGCCGTGAAGACCTCGATGCGATCACGGCCGCCCTCCTTGGCCCGGTGCAACGCCGCGTTGGCGAATCCGATGATCGAACTGGGGGTGTCGTCCTGATCGGGTCCGATCGCGATACCCACGCTGGCCGAGACACGGACCAGCCGCCCCACCAACTCCAACGGCTCACCGATCGATCGCGTCAGTCGCTCGGCCACCGCCACCACCCGGTTCAGGTCGGTGGCGTCGTCCATGACGACCACGAATTCGTCGCCACCCAAACGCCCGGCCGTGCATCCCTCGGGGAGTATCGCGGTGATACGGCGCCCCATGACCTGCAGTAGTTGGTCGCCGGCTCCGTGTCCGAGCGAGTCGTTGATGCTCTTGAATCGGTCGATGTCCATGAACATCACCGCGATGGGCCCGGTGGCCTCGCTCAGTGTTCTCTCGAGACGCTCGGTGAGACCACCGCGGTTGAGCAGCCCGGTCATGGAATCGTGGGCCGCCACGTGCACCAGGTTCCGGTGGGCGTGCGTGATGCGGGAGTGGTCGGCTTCCAGACGCTCGACCCGGTCCAGCGCCTGGCGTCGACGCCGGTCCGCGTGGACCAGTGCCCCCACGGCGAGGAGAACTCCGAAGGACAGGACCACAGTGAGCACGCGGGGTTTTCGGCCCGTCAACGACCCTCCTTGACTGATTTGTTCCCGCCTGCATGGTTCTGTTCGGGACAAATGTTTAGTCGGTGTGACTAAGGAAACAACATGTGTGGGTTGCCGGAGGGACATTTGGGACCTAACTTGACACGCACTGACGCAGGATCCCCCACCCCCCGGGGGATTCGGCGTCAGTCCATATCGGATACCACCCCCACGTCATCCCACCTCAACAGGAGAATCCCCATGGCCAAGGCAGTCGGAATCGACCTCGGAACCACCAACTCGGTTGTCGCCGTCCTCGAGGCGGGAGACCCGGTGGTCATCCCCAACTCGGAAGGCGCCCGCACCACCCCGTCGGTGGTCGCGTTCAGCAAGGCCGGCGAAGTGCTGGTGGGCGAAGTCGCCAAGCGCCAGGCCATCACCAACCCCGACCGCACCTTCCGCTCGATCAAGCGCCACATGGGCGAGGGCTGGAAGAGCGACGACATCGACGGCAAGAAGTACACACCCCAGGAGATCAGCGCCCGCACGCTCATGAAGTTGAAGCGCGACGCCGAGGCCTACCTGGGCGACACGGTCACCCAGGCGGTCATCACCGTCCCGGCGTACTTCGACGACGCACAGCGCACGGCCACCAAGGAGGCCGGTCAGATCGCCGGACTCGAGGTGTTGCGCATCATCAACGAGCCCACCGCGGCCGCTCTCGCCTACGGACTCGACAAGGGTTCCGAGGACGAGACCGTGTTGGTGTTCGACCTCGGTGGCGGAACCTTCGACGTGTCGGTGCTGGAGATCGGTGACGGCGTGTTCGAGGTGAAGAGCACGCACGGCGACACCGTTCTCGGTGGAGACGACTGGGACCAGCGCATCATCGATTGGTTGGTCGCCCAGTTCAAGAGCGCGCACGGCGTCGACCTGGCCAACGACCGCATGGCCACCCAGCGTCTGAAGGAGGCCGCCGAGAAGGCCAAGATCGAGCTCAGCCAGGTGCAGCAGACCCAGATCAACCTGCCCTTCATCACCGCCACTCCCGAGGGACCGTTGCACCTCGACGAGACCCTCACCCGTTCGAAGTTCCAGGAGATGACCGCCGACCTCATCGAGCGTTGTCGCATCCCCTTCGAACAGGCCATCAAGGACGCCGGTCTCACCAAGGGTCAGATCAACCACGTCATCCTCGTCGGCGGTTCCACGCGCATGCCCGCCGTGCAGGATCTCGTGCAGTCACTCACCGGCAAGGAACCCAACAAGAGCGTCAACCCCGACGAAGTCGTGGCCATCGGCGCCGCGGTGCAGGCCGGTGTGTTGAAGGGCGACGTGAAGGACGTGCTGTTGCTCGACGTGACGCCGTTGTCGCTCGGCATCGAGACCAAGGGTGGCGTCATGACCAAGCTCATCGAGCGCAACACCACCATCCCCACCAAGCGCACCGAGGTGTTCACCACGGCCGAGGACATGCAGCCGTCGGTCGAGATCCACGTGTTGCAGGGCGAGCGCGAGATGGCCTCGTACAACAAGACCCTGGGCAAGTTCCAGTTGGTCGATCTGCCGCCGGCGCCCCGTGGCGTGCCGCAGATCGAGGTCACCTTCGACATCGACGCCAACGGCATCGTGCACGTGTCGGCCAAGGACCGCGCCACCAACAAGGAGCAGTCGATGACCATCAGCGGTCAGAGCACGCTTTCCAAGGACGACATCAACCAGATGGTGAAGGACGCCGAGGCTCACGCCGAGGAGGATCGTCAGCGTCGTGAAGAGGCCGAGGTGCGCAACAACGCCGACTCGCTCGTGTACCAAACCGAGAAGGTGTTGCGCGAACAGGGCGACAAGGTCTCGGCCGAGGAGAAGGCCGCCGTCGAGGCGCCCTTGGCCACGCTGAAGAAGGCCCTCGAGAGCAACGACACCGCCAGCATCAAGGCGGCCACCGAGGCTCTGATGTCGGCGAGCCAGGCGTTCAGCCAGAAGCTGTACGAAGCCGCCGCTCGCGACGCGAACGCCGCCGGCACGTCGGCGTCGGGCCAGAGTGCCGCCGCGAACGATGACGAGATCGTCGACGCCGAAATCGTCGACGGCGACAACTGAGTCTCGACATGTCCGAGGAAACGACCGAGACCAACGGCGGCGAGAGCGCGAGCGACGACATCGTCGAGACGACGCACGTCGAACCGTCGGAGATCGATCTGCTCACGGCGGAGAAGAACCAGTACCTCGAACTGGCCCAGCGCGTGCAGGCCGACTTCGAGAACTACCGCAAGCGCGTCAGCGCCCAGACGGCCGACGACGTGGACCGGGCCACCGGTCGCATCGCCGAGGCGTTGCTGCCGGTGCTCGACGCGTGCGAAGCCGCCTTCGTGGCACATCCCGCCGAGATCGAACCGTTGTTCAACCTGTTGCTGGGTGAATTGAAGAAGCAGGGTCTCGAGGCCATGAACCTTCACGGTCAGCCCTTCGACCCGGCGTTGGCCGAGGCGGTGTTGCAGGAACCCGCCGACGGCGACGGGGACGGAACCACGGTCGTGGTCGACGTGCTGCGCAGTGGGTACACATGGAAGGGCCGCGTGCTGCGGGCGGCGTTGGTGAAGGTCAAGGGCTGAGGACCGTCACGACATGACCGCGCAACGCGAGTGGTACGAGAAGGACTATTACGCGGTGCTCGGTGTCGCCCAGGACTCCACCCCCAAGGAGATCACCAAGGCGTACCGCAAGCTGGCGCGCGAAAATCATCCCGACGCGAAGCCCGGTGACGCCGCCGCCGAAGAGCGCTTCAAGGAGATCTCGACGGCGTACGACGTGCTGAGCGACGAGTCCAAGCGCAAGGAGTACGACGAGGTTCGTCGCCTCGGCCCGATGGCCGGTGGCATGGGCGGTATGCGCTTCAACACGGGAGGTGGCGACGGATCCATCGACGACCTGTTGCGCATGTTCGGTGGCGGTCGCGCGCGTGGCGGTGGTGGAGTCGGGCCCCGACGAGGCAACGACCTCGAGGCCACGTTGGGTCTGGAGTTCACCGAAGCGGCCCACGGTGTCACCACGTCGGTGCACCTGACGAGCGACGCGCGGTGCGAGACCTGCAACGGCAGCGGAGCGCGCCCGGGATCCAGTGCCAAGACGTGCGGTCAATGTGGTGGTCGCGGACAGGTCGACGACAATCAGGGCTTCTTCTCCTTCGCGTCACCCTGTGGTCGTTGCGGAGGCTCCGGAAGCATCATCGAGACTCCGTGCGGTGTGTGTCGGGGCTCGGGCATCGAGAAGCGCAACCGCGAGGTGAAGGTGCGCGTGCCCGCCGGTGTCGCCGACGGACAACGCATCCGTCTGCCCGGCAAGGGAACCCCGGGTCGCAACGGAGGTCCGTCGGGCGATCTGTTCATCATCTGTCGCGTGGCCGCGCACCGTGTCTTCGGCCGTGACGGCGAGAACCTCACGGTGAAGGTGCCCATCACCTTCGCCGAAGCCGCCTTGGGCGCCGACATCCAGGTGCCGACGTTGTCCGGCGAACGCGTCACGTTGCGCGTCAAGCCGGGCACCCAGAGCGGCACCCGTCATCGCGTGAA
>WLEG01000123.1 GCA_009704425.1 Actinomycetota bacterium
CGTTTCCCGAGCGCATCACCGAGAAGCTCTCGCACAGCCTCACGCGCATCCGCATGAATCCGCTGTACGTGCAACGTCAGCGCCGCCTCGAGGCGTGGTTGCAGAACCTACCGGTGGTGGGGCAACAGGCCGAGAAGGGAATGGAGGCCGTGAAGGCCGCGGTTCGCGAGTTCCTCCAACCGCCGTCGTTCTTCGAAGCCCTCGGCGTTCGGTACATCGGACCCATCGACGGTCACGACGTCCGCGAGCTCGAGGGGGCGTTGCGCAACGCCGAGAATCTCTCGGCCGAGGGCCCCATCGTGGTGCACGTCCTCACCCAGAAGGGCAAGGGCTATCCGCCCGCCGAGGACGACGACGAGAAGCACTTGCACGACACCCCGGTGTTCGACCCGGCCGTCGGACCCCCCAAGGCCGTTCCCACCGGATACACCCAGGCTTTCGCCGACGCCATCCTGAAGGAAGCCGAGGCCGACTCGCGCGTGGTGGCCATCACGGCCGCCATGCCCGGCCCCACCGGGTTGTTGCCGTTCCAGGATCGATTCGCGGATCGGTTCTTCGACGTCGGCATCGCCGAGCAACACGCGGTCACGGGTGCCGCGGGGATGGCCATGGGAGGACTTCGACCCATCGTCGCCCTGTACTCCACCTTCCTGTCGCGCGCCTGGGACCAGGTGGTGTACGACGTCGCGCTGCATCGTCTGCCCGTGATCTTCTGTCTCGATCGCGCGGGCATCACCGGAGACGACGGCCCGAGCCACCACGGCATCTACGACATGGCGCTGCTCACGAAGGTCCCCGGAATGCGTGTGCTGGCGCCGTCGAGCGCGCAGGAACTTCAGCAGATGCTGCACGATGCGGTCGGTTTGGCCGACGCGGGCCCCGTGATGATCCGCTACCCCAAGGGCGCCGCCCGGCAAGTGCCCGAGAACGAAGTGGGCTCGGGCCTCGACGCCCGCAAACTGCGTTCCGGTGACGGGTCGTTGGCGATCCTCGCGGTGGGCAAGATGGTCGCCGCGGCGATCAAGGCCGCCGACACGTTGAACGAGCGCGGTGTTTCGGCCACGGTGTGGGACGTGCGCTCCTGTGCACCGCTGGACGCATCCATGTGCGACGACGCGGCGCGTCATCAGCGGGTCATCACCATCGAGGACGGCATCCGCGAGGGCGGTGTGGGCATGTCCATCGCGTCCGAGATTCATGGACGCAACGAGAAGTGCCTCGTCGACGTTCTCGGAGTCCCGACGAAGTTCCTGCCGCACGCGAAACCCGATCGCCTGCTCGCATCACTCGGACTCGATGCCGACGGAATCGTCGCCGCGTTCGACAGAGCGAACGACAACGCCGTCTGACATGTCGTCCCTCGACGCGCTCCAGGACGAATTGGCCCTCGCCATCCGCGTCGCCGACGCCGCCGACGCGATGTCGTTGCCGTATTTCGAGAAGCGAACGTTCACTCTTTCCCACAAGGCCGACCACAGCGAGGTCACCGAGGCGGATCGCAACACCGAGACGGTCATCACCGACCTTCTCGCGAACGCGCGACCCCGACACGCCATTTACGGCGAGGAGCACGGAACGATCGGAGATGCGGACTCCACGTGGACGTGGGTGATCGACCCCATTGACGGCACGTCGAACTTCGTGCGCGGAGTGCCCGTGTGGGCGACGCTCATCGCTCTCGTTCATCGCGAGCACGGGCCACTTCTCGGCGTGGTTTCGGCTCCCGCGATGGGCCGACGCTGGTGGGGCGGACACGGCCTGGGCGCTTTCGCCAACGGTCGACCCATTCGTGTTTCCGACGTGGAGAGCGTTCACGAAGCACAGGTCAGCGTCACCTTCAACAAGGGATGGGACGAAGCGGGACGCACCGAGGATCTCGTTCGACTTCAGCAGTCCGCGTATCGGGCCCGTGGATACGGCGACTTCTGGCAACACATGCTCGTCGCCGAAGGTGCCGTCGACATCGCGGTCGACGCCATCGGTCTGGCTCCCTACGACAACGCAGCGGTTCAAGCGGTGGTCGAGGCCGCCGGTGGAACGCACACCGACCGGTTCGGTCGTCGCGACTACACCGGCAACTCGGCGATTTCCACCAACGGTCGTCTGCACTCCGCGGTGGTCGGTATTCTCGGCGCATGACCCGCGTCGTCATCAAGAACGCCAACCTCGTCGACGGCACCGGTGCGCCCGCGCGCATGGCCGACATCACCATGCAGGACGGCCTCTTCACCGAGGTCGCCGCGGCTGGTTCGGCCGGCACCCACGGCGACACACGAGTGATCGACGCCGACGGCGCTCTCGTCACACCCGGCTTCGTCGACGTGCACACTCACTACGACGCCCAGGTGTCGTGGGACCCGTGGCTGACGCCCAGCTCGTGGCACGGTGTCACCACCGCGGTGATGGGCAACTGCGGAGTCGGCTTCGCCCCCGCTCATCCCGAACGTCATCAATGGCTGATCGAACTGATGGAAGGTGTCGAGGACATCCCGGGTTCGGCCATGACCGATGGCATCGACTGGCAGTGGGAGAGCTTTCCCGAGTACCTGACATCCGTCGAAAGTCGGTCGTACGTTCTCGACGTCGGTACGCAGATCGCACACGGGCCGCTTCGCGCGTACGTGATGGGACAACGCGGTGCCGACAACCTGCCGGCCACCGAGGACGACCGCCGACGAATGGCCGAACTGGTGGAAGAGGCTCTTCGCGCCGGCGCTCTCGGTTTCTCGACCAGTCGAACGCCACTGCACAAGTCCAAGAGTGGCGAACTGGTGCCGGGAACGATGGTCGACGCACAGGAGTTGTTCGAGATCGCCGATGCCATGACCAGGGCCGGCCACGGCAACTTCCAGTTCTCCCCCGAACACATTCGCGTCCCCGACGAGGAGTGGGTCTGGATGCGCGAGTTGGCCCGTCGCACCGGCCGCACCGTGAGTGTGAACCTCAGCCAGACGGACCAATCCCCCGAGATCTGGAGATCGGTGCTCAGTCGTCTCGACGAAGCCCGCGCCGACGGGATCCCCATGGTGGCCCAAGTGGCCGGACGCTCGATCGGAATCATGTATTGCCTGCACGGCTCGGTGCACCCGCTGCTGTTCCATCCCGCTTACGCCGAGGTGCAGGACCTTCCCATGCCCGACCGCCTACGGGCGCTGGCGGACCCCGAGCGTCGTCGTCGCATCATCGACGACGTACCGGATGACGGTGGATTCTTCCGACGAATCGTTCTCGACAAGTTGGACGGGATGTGGCCGGTGAACGGCGAGGACATCGATTACGAGCCTCGTCGAGAGGACTCGATCGGTGGAATCGCGAGGAGCACGGGCACGAATCCGGTCGAACTCATCCTCGACCAATTGACGTCGAACGATGGTCACGGAATGATCTACGCCCCGTTCTTCAATTACTCGTACGGCGACCTGTCGATGACGTACGAGGCGCACCTCCACCCCGGCACGCGGATGGGGCTGTCGGACGCGGGAGCGCATTGCGGGGCCATCTGTGACGGCGGCATGCCGACGTTCATGTTGACTCACTGGACGCGCGATCGTCGGCGCGGACCACGTCTCGGCCTGGAGTACGTGATTCATCGCCAGACCGCACAGACGGCTCAATTGTTCGGACTGCACGATCGGGGAATCGTGGCCTCGGGCAAGCGAGCGGATCTGAACATCATCGACTACGAGAACCTCGGCTTCGACGTGCCGCGCATGGTGTTCGACCTTCCGGCCCATGGGCGCCGTCTGGTGCAGCGGGGACGCGGGTACGTGGCAACGTTCGTGGCGGGCGAACAAACGGTGGACCGCGACGAGTTCACGGGCGCTCTCCCCGGCCGCCTCATCCGCGGCCCCCAAAATCCCTAAATGCGACAATTTGTCGCTTTGTGTACATGGTTCGTGTACACAAAGCGACAAATTGTCGCAAAGTGGTTAGCGGTAGAAGGGGTTTTCGCCGGAGGTGTGGTCCGTCAGGTCGCGGACGCGCTCCAGACCGTCCACCTTCTCCACCAGCTGCGTCTGCACGCCTTCCAGCATCGTCATCCGGCTCATCGAGCACCCATGACATCCGCCGCCCATCGTGAGATACGCCGTCCCCTCGCCGTCGTGCCCGACGAACGTCACGAACCCGCCGTGGGACGCCAGGGCCGGATTCACGTCGGCCGCGATCACCGCTTCGATTTCGGCCGACATCGCGTCGTCACTCACCAACCCCTCGACGACCATCGCCGCCGGCTTGTTGGGGTTGCGAATCACCAGACCCGTCGACGACGCGTAGTCGAGCACCGCCCCTTGAAGGAGTTCGATGTCCTTGGCCGGGATGATGACCTTCATCCCCCCATGGGTGCGCACCTCATCGGTGAACGCGGCCTTGCGGAACTCGTCGAGCGACAGGTCGTACTTGAACTCCTCACCCGCACCGCTCACGATCTCGAGGCGAAGCCCCAGTGACGCGGCGTCCTCCTCCGAATCACGCAGCTTGATCAGCTCGGCGAGCGCGTCGTCGGTGATCGTGATGATCGTTCCGCTGTCGACGGCCGATGTCTGGGGGGCAAGAGGGCTCACAGCCCGAAGGTTACCGTCGACTCACAGCCGACCCCCGGTCAGCGCGGGCCCCCTCCGTCACATTCGATCCGCTGACCGGTGACGTAACCCGCTCCGTCGCTGCACAACCACAGCACCACGTTGGCCACGTCGAGCGGTTGACACACCCGTCCGAAGGGGGACGCCTTGTCGAGGGCCCGCAGATCCGTCATCTCCCGCTGTCCCGTCATGGCCCGTGCCAGTCGCAGACCCATGTCGGTCTCCACCAGTCCGGGGGCCACCACGTTCACATGGATGCCGTGTTGACGCTCCTCCTTGGCCAGCGTGAACGCCAACGCCTCCATGGCGGCTTTGCCCATCGAGTACGGGGCACCGTTGGCTCCCATGTGCGACGTCGCGACCGACGAGATCATCACGATGTCGCCCCGTCCGCGCGTCCGCATGCTCGGCAGAGCGCATCGGGCCAGATGGTGCGGTCCCACCGCGTGCGTGCCCAGCAATCTCTCCACCTCACCGGGATCGGTGTCGGCCACCGCGCGTCCGCGCGACGCCACTCCGGCGTTGCACACCAGGATGTCGATCCCTCCGAGATCGGCGACCACCGCGTCGACCATCGACGCCACGGCGTCGGCGTCCTCCACCGACGCTTCGTAGGCTCGCGCCGCACCACCGGCGGCTTCGATCGCCGCCACGGTCTCGAGTGCCGCCTCACGGTCGGAGCGGTAGTTCACCGCGATCGTCGCTCCGTGCGCGGCCAGCAACTCGCTGATCCCCCGACCGATGCCCCGACCACCGCCCGACACCAACACGACGCGACCCGACAGGAACTTGCTCTCGCCCACTTCCGACCCCCGACTTCATCGAACGTGCCCGCGGATAGGCCGGCACGGTTCTCATTCTGTCACTCGCTCCGTTTCCGACGGGAAACGTCGGTGGCGTGGATGTAGAGTCCTGCTCACGACGGGGAGCTCGCAGGATCGGCGGGCTGAGAGGGTGGCTGCCGCCATCGACCCGAGAACCTGAACTGGGTAATGCCAGCGGAGGAATCGAATGCCAGAGAGCGCAACCCCACCTCATCCCTCGGATCGACCCGACCACGTGGTGCTCGTCATCGGCGGAGACGCGCCGAGTCCGTTTTGCCTGAACCACGTCGCTGCGTTCGAGCACGTGATCTGCGCCGACTCCGGCGCCGACCACGCCCGGTCTCTCGGCCTGACACCCGATCTCGTTCTCGGAGACATGGACTCGATCAGCGACGGCTCGCGGGAGTGGGCCACGTCGTTGCACGCGCGATTCGTGATCGCCGACC
>WLEG01000124.1 GCA_009704425.1 Actinomycetota bacterium
GACGTCGGCCATCTCGCTCTGTCCGACGTGCCCCACGTCGGGAAGTCCGAGCAACGTCCCCGACACCGCGAAACCGCTCACGAACGCCGTGGAGAAACCCGCGGCGGCCACCATGCGCGCCGACAGCGCGTCCCACACTCCCGGCATGACGACGGACTCCCCCGCGGCGAGTCGACGCCGCAGATCCGCCGAGCGTTCCGATGCCGTCATCAGGCGCGACCCAGTCGTTCCAGCGCGTGGGCCTTCAGGCGCTTGTAATCGACCTTGCCGTTGGGCGCCCGGCCGATGGTGTCGATGAGGACCAGATGCCGCGGGGCCTTGTACGCGGCCAGGTGCGACTTCACGTGATCGGCCAGCGTGGACAACTCCGGTGACTGGCCGGGTTCGGCTTCCACCACCGCACAGATGGTCTCGCCGAAGCGGTCGTCGGGGATGCCGACGGCGACGGCGTCGCGAACCGACGGATGCTTCTTCAACGCCTCTTCCACCTCCTCGGGGAACACCTTCTCGCCACCGGTGTTGATGCACACCGAACCCCGTCCCAACAGGATCAGACTTCCATCGGCGGCGATCTCGGCCCAGTCCCCCGGCACGCTCCAACGTTGCCCCTCGAAGGTGCGGAAGGTTTGGGCCGTCTTGGCCTCGTCGCGGTAGTAGCCGAGCGGGATGAATCCACCGACGGCGACCAATCCGCGCTCTCCGCTTCCCGGAGACACGCGACGACCGTCCTCGGTGAACACCGCGCACGTGGGACCGAGCGCGAAGGTGGCGGTCTTGGTGGCGGCCTCGCCGGCCCGGCTGATGGATCCTCCCATGCCCACCGCTTCCGACGACCCGAAGGAGTCGAACAACATCACGTGGGGCAGATGACGCAGGAGGCCGTCCTTGTTCTCCTGGCTCCACATCACACCCGACGAGGTGATCATGATCAGGCTCGACAGATCGCGCCCCGCGGGGTTCGCGTTCAGGTGTTCGAGCATCGGTCCGGCGAACGCCTGACCGACGATGACGAGGGTCTGGACCCGGTGGCGTTCGATGCTGGCGAACAGTTCGCCCACGTCGAACGAACGCGACGGCAAGGTGACCGCGGCGCCACCGAGGTTCATGGCGATGAGGCTGGTGAACTGACCGGTGCCGTGCATGAGCGGACAGGCCGACAACACCACCAGTCCCCGACCGGCGGGATCGATGCGGTCGACCAACTCCTCCACCGAGTCGCCCGGCGGGATTCCGAGGGCCACGTTGCCGCCGGCGCCGACCACGTTGAACAGATCGTCCTGACGCCACATCACGCCCTTGGGCATGCCCGTGGTGCCACCGGTGTACAACAGCAGGAGATCGTCTCCGCTGCGACCCCACGGACCCTCCACACGATGCGGCGCGTCGCGACCGACGACGGCGGCGTAATCGTGGGCCCACGACGGAACCGCGTCACCGGGCTCGACGACGCAGTACCAACGCTTCACCCTCGGGAGACCGGCGCGCACCTGATCGACGAGACCCGTGAACGTGGAATGGAACACCACGGCCTCGGCCTCGGCGTTGTCGAAGAGGTAGGTGACCTCGTCGGGTCCGTAGCGATAGTTGGTGTTGACCGGGACGAACCCGCCCTTGAACGCGGCCACGTACGTCTCGAGGTACTCGGGACAGTTCTGCAGATACGCCGCCACCTTGCTCTGATGCGTGAGCCCGGCCTCCAACATGTCGGCCGTCAACGCACCGGCGCGACGATTGAAGTCACCCCACGTCACGATCCGTTCCCCTTGGATCTGACAGGGATGGTCCGGAATCTTGGCGGCGATCGCCTCGTACAGATCGGCGAACTTCCAGTTGCTCATGTTCTCCCCCGACGCGCTGAGTCGAGGTAACCGTAGTCGGCTATCGGGGCAGCCCGAGGACCCGCTCTCCGAGGATGTTCCGCATCACGTTGGAGGTTCCGCCCATGATCGTGTAGCCGGGTGCGTAGGCCAGCCCCTGGGTGACCTGGTCCCACAACATGGCTTCGGGGCCCAGTGTGGACGCCACGAATTCGGCGACGTCCCATTCGTGTTCGGTGCAGAACGCCTTGGTGGCGGCCGAGAAACCCGCGGGTGCCTGACGCAGAACCTCACGGATGACGAGGATGCGACCGATGCGGTACTTCATCTCGAGCGCGGCGATGCGTTGACGAACGACCGGGTCGGAGGTGTCGGCCTTGGCGCGGGCGATCTCGTACAGCGCCTGATTCGACACCAGACGGTCGATGCCACCCCGCTCGTGCTCGAGCTGGCTCATGGTCTGCTTGAACGCGTTGCCCTCGACGCCGACGAGGTTCTCGACGGGCACCTTCACGTCGGTGAAGAAAACCTCGCAGAAATGCCGGTTCGTCGTCATGTCCTTGATGGGCCGTACCTCGATGCCCGGTGTGTCCATCGGGACGATGATCTCGCTGATACCGGCGTGAGGCGGTCCCTCGCTGTTGGTGCGACAGATGAGATAGCAGTAGTCGGCGACGGCTCCGAAGCTGGTCCAGATCTTCTGACCGTTGATGAGCCAGTGATCGCCGCGACGCTCGGCTTGCGTCTTCAGCGACGCCAGATCCGATCCCGAATTGGGTTCGGACATTCCGATGCACCACGTGGAATCACCGCTGAGGATGCGCGGAAGGAACTCGGCCTGCTGATCGGGACGACCGTAGGTCATGAGAGTCGGACCCATCTGACGATCGGCGAACCACATCGAGCCGATGGGTGCGCCCGCCTTGATGAGTTCCTCGCCGATGATGAGGCGGTCGATGGGCGGGCGTCCGGCGCCGCCGAACTCCTTCGGCCACGTGAGCCCGATCCAGCCGCGCGCACCCAACTCCAGGGCAAACTCCTTCGACCAGCCGTTGATCCAGGAGTCGTTGGCCCGACCGTACGTGGCCACGGCCTTCTCGGCGACCACGCGCGCCTCGGCCCGCAGTTCCTCTTGCTCCTTGGTCCAGGAGAACTCCATCGATCTTCCTCGTCGCTCGGGGCACCGGTTCGGCGCCCCGACATTTTGCCCCACGGCGGCCCGAACCACGTGATCGATCGCCATGAGGCCACGACCGGGAACGAACGTCACACCGCGTCGGCGTGACACAATGACCCCCGTGGGGGACGTCATCGCCGAACCGGATTTCGACGATCGCGTCGACCTCGACCCCGACGCCCGGGACCTGTTTCGTCGGTCCGGCCATTGCGTCGTTCGCGGTCTGGCCACCGCGGCCGAGATCGCGACCGTCAAGCCGTCCATCGACGCCGGCACCGAGGCCCGCCGATGGGATCGACGGCCTCTCGAGGAACGTGACACCTACGGACGGGCGTTCGTGCAGGCCGGCGGGATCGTCGGCCACGACGAACGGACGAGACGCTTCGTCCTCGGTCGGCGTTTCGCGCGCGTGGCCGCCGAACTGCTCGACGTCGACGGTGTACGGCTCTATCACGATCAGGCCCTGTACAAGGAGCCCGGCGGAGGCTTCACCCCCTGGCATCAGGACCAGGTGTACTGGCCGCTCGACACCGACCGCACCGTCACCATGTGGATGCCTCTCGTCGACATCCCCCGCGAGATCGGTGGCATGGTCTTCGCCGACGGAACCCATCGCCTGGGAAACCTCAGCGAAGAGGTGATCGGCGACGCCTCGCAACGGTTCTTCGACGATCTCGTTCGCGAGCGCGACTGGACACTCTCCAGCCACGGCCCCTTCGCGGTCGGTGACGCCACCTTCCACACGGGCTGGACGCTTCATTCGGCGCCGGCGAACAACACCGACACCATGCGCGCGGTGATGACCGTGATCTACTTCGCCGACGGGGCCCGCATCACCCCGTCCGATCATCCCGCGCGCGAACTCGATCGCCTGTTGTGGTTGGGAGGCGCGCCCGCCGGAAGCGTCGCCGACTCGGAGCACAACCCCCTCGTGTGGCATCGATCCTTCGATGAGTGACGCGCGTCCGATGAACGAATCCGTGCGTCGCCCCTTCCACCTGTTGGCCAAGCCGACCGGCGCGGTCTGCAATCTCGACTGCACCTATTGCTTCTTCCTGTCGAAGGACGCGTTGTATCCGGGCGAACGGATGCGCATGGGCGCCGACACCTTGCGCGCCTATCTGTCGCAGATGATCGGGGCGCAGCCCGACGGTCCCGTCAACGTTGCGTGGCAAGGTGGCGAACCGACCCTGATGGGCCTCGACTTCTACCGCGAGGCGTTCGGGATCGTGGCCGCCGTCGCGCGCCCGGGCCAGACGATCGAACACACGATCCAGACCAACGGAACCCTGCTCGACGAGTCCTGGGCCCGCCTCTTCTCCGACCATCGCGTGCTGGTCGGACTCAGCATCGACGGTCGACCCGAGGATCACGACCGCTACCGGGTGTGGAAGGACGGGCGTGGCAGTTACGCCGACGTGCGCCGCGCGTGGGACCTGCTGCGGGCACACGACGTGGAGTGCAACGTGTTGTGCAGTCTGAGTGCGGCCAACGTGAACCACCCGCTCGAGACCTACCGGCATCTGCGCGACGACCTCGGCGCCCGACACATCCAATTCATCCCCATCGTCGAGCGCGCCACGGTCGCCAACATCGAGGTCGCCGAGAGCGGCTGGGGCACGGGTCGCGGAAAACGTCGGATCCTCTACACCCAGGACGGCGACCTCGTCACCTCGCGATCGATCTCCGGACGCCAGTACGGCGACTTCCTGTGCGCGGTCTTCGACGAGTGGGTCGCCCGCGACGTCGGCGACGTCTTCGTGCAGCTCTTCGACGTGACGTTGGGGGCCCACTTCGACATGCACAGCCTCTGCGTGCACGCGCCGACGTGTGGCTCGGCGCTGGCCCTCGAACACAACGGCGATCTCTATTCCTGCGATCACTTCGTCGAACCGGACCATCTGCTCGGCAACATCCACGAGACACCGATGATCGACCTGGTCTCGTCGGCGCAGCAGGTCGCGTTCGGTCGCCACAAACTGGACTCGCTCCCGCGCATGTGCGTGGAGTGCGACGTGCGATACGCCTGCCACGGCGGGTGCCCCAAGGATCGTTTCGCCACCACTCCCGACGGAGAGCCCGGCCTGAACCATCTCTGCGACGGCTACAAGAGTTTCTTCACCCACTCCGAACCGGCGATGCGAACCATGGCCGATCTGGTGCGTCGTGGCCGGTACGCCGACGAGATCATGACCCCGTCGTAGCCGCTCGGGCGCACCACTCCCACAACGCGACCCGACGGTCGGGGCGATCCGACCGGCGCGTCGATCCCAGTCGGTGGATCGGACGTCGAGCACGATCACTCCAGAAACCCCCGCTGGCCCCGAGATTCGACGCATCCGTGGCCGCCAGCCACACGATCGTGTCGGCACCCTGATCGGCATCGCGCAGGAACGGTCCGGTCAAACGCGCGAAACCCGGAAGTGCGGTGCGAACCCCCGGGGTGTCGGCCCAGCCCGGATGCATGCAGGCGAAGTGCACCCCGGGCCGCCGCTGCGCCCACAACTCGTTCAGCGTGACCTGCATCCGCTTGGCCGTCGCGTATTGCCTGGTTCCGTCGTACGAATTCCCGACGAGCGGTTCGGGAGACGCCGCCGACATGTCGGCGAGAGCGGCCGCGTACATGCCGCCGGACGACACGGTGATCACGCGTCCGTGGCTCCGTTCGAGAACGTCCACCAAGGTCTCGGTCATGAGGAACGGACCCACCACCTGGGCGGCCAGAGTGGATTCCAGGCCGGCGGAGTTCACGATGCGTTGCTTCGACAAGGTGCCCGCGTTGTGAACGAGCACGTCGACCCGACCCAAGGCCGCGATCTCCC
>WLEG01000125.1 GCA_009704425.1 Actinomycetota bacterium
CGATCTCGCCGATCATGATGATGGCGTCGGTCTCGGGGTCGGCCTGGAACTCGCGCAGGCAGTCGATGAAGTTGGTGCCCGGAACCGGATCGCCACCGATCCCCACGCAGGTGCTCACGCCGATGCCGCGCTGCTTCAGTTCGTACAGCGCCTGATAGGTGAGCGTTCCCGAGCGACTGACGATGCCCACGTTCTTCTTGCCGGCCTGGGGCAACTCGGCGATCTCACCCGCGGTGATGCCGATGTTGCACTTGCCTGGGCTGATGATGCCCGGGCAGTTCGGGCCCAACAAGCGCGTGTTCGGGTAATCGCGCACGAGCGTGTTGTAGACCTTGGCCTCGTCCTGGGCCGGAATGCCTTCGGTGATGCACACCACGAAACGCACACCCGCGGCCGCGGCCTCGAGGATGGCCGCCGATGCGGCCTTGGGCGGAACGGCGATGAACGACGCGTCGGCACCCGTGGCGGCCACGGCCTCGGCGACCGTGTTGAAGACCGGAATGCCTTCCACGTCGGTGCCACCCTTGCCGGGGGTCACGCCACCGACCACCTGGGTGCCGTAGGCCTTGTTGCGCAGACCGTGGTACTTGCCCTGTCCGCCGGTGAGGCCCTGCACGATGACTTTGGTGTTCTGATTCACGAAGATGGCCATGGCTTCACTTTCCGTTCGAGAGGGCGACCGCGGCGCGGGCCGCTTCCAACATGGTGGGCTTGGAGACGAGCTTCGACTCCGGGATTCCGGCGTTCTTCAGGATCTCGCGACCCTGCTCGGCGTTGGTGCCGTCGAGACGGATGACGATGGGCGCCCGCAGGTCGACGCGGCTGAGGGCCTCGACGATTCCCTTGGCCACTTCCTCACCGCGGGTGATTCCGCCGAAGATGTTGATGAAGATGGACGACACGTTCTGGTCGAAGTTGATGACCTCGAGAGCGGCGGCCATCACGTCGGCGTTGGCCCCACCACCGATGTCGAGGAAGTTGGCGGCATTGCCACCGACCTGATTCACCACGTCGAGGGTGCTCATGGCCAGACCGGCGCCGTTGGCGATGATTCCCACGGTGCCATCGAGGCCGATGTACTGCAGGTCGTGGGTGCGGGCCAGTTGCTCGCGCGCGTCGAGTTCCTCGGTGGCGCGGTACTCCTCCCATTCCGGATGACGGAAGGACGCGTTGTTGTCGAGGCTCACCTTGGCGTCGAGCGCGTGCACCTCGCCGGTGGGCTTCAAGATGAGCGGATTGATCTCGGCCAGGTCGCAGTCACCCTCGGTGAAGCAGCGGTACAGCTGCACCAGAATGGATGCCACGCCGTCGAGCGCCTTCTCGGGGATCTTGGCGTCCACCGCGGCCTTGCGGGCCACGGCGGCGCTGAGACCGTCGACCGGATCGATGTGCAACTTCACGATGGCATCGGGATCCTTCTCGGCCACTTCCTCGATGTCGACGCCACCTTGGGCGGACAACATCAGGAGATGCTTCTTCGCCGCACGGTCGAGCGTGAACGAGGCGTAGTACTCCTCGGCGATGTCACTGGCGTGCTCCACCCACAGACGCTTCACCACGTGACCCTTGATGTCCATGCCGAGGATGTTGTTGGCGTGGAATCGGGCTTCTTCGGCGTTGTTGGCCAACTTGATGCCACCGGCCTTGCCGCGACCACCGACTTGAACCTGAGCCTTCACCACCACCGGGTAGCCGGCCATGTCGGCGACCTTCACGGCCTCGTCGACCGTGTCGGCGGCTCCGCCCGGGCTGACCGGAATGTCGTAGCGGGCGAAGTACTGCTTGCCCTGATACTCGAACAGGTCCATGTGTTTGTTTCCTCCTGATGACTGGCGTACGGGTTGACTGGCGAATCGATGGTTGTTGTGACGACGACGATGGGGGGACGATCACTCGCGAGCGTCGAGAGCCGTCTCGAGCCACTGGGCGATGCCCTTCAGCGACGATCCGGGTCCGAAGATCTCCGAGACGCCCTGCTCGCGCAAGGTGCGCGCGTCGGCGTCGGGGATGACGCCGCCGCCGAAAATGAGAACGTCGTCCATGCCCCGGCTCTTCAGTTCCTCCATGGTGCGGGGGAACAAGGTGAGGTGCGCACCCGAGAGCAACGACAGGCCGACAGCGTCCACGTCCTCCTGCAGGGCGGTTTCGGCGATCTGCTCGGGGGTCTGGTGAAGACCGGTGTAGATGACCTCGAATCCGTGGTCGCGCAACGCACGGGTGATGGTCTTGGCGCCTCGGTCATGTCCATCCAGACCGGGCTTGGCGACGACGACGCGATAGGGCCTCTTCACAAGAGCGAAACCCTACGCCCTGAGGAGGTTTCCCGCACATTCCGTGCCCGTGGTCGGGCGACGCCACACGCGCACGGGCCCCGACCCGGTCCATCGGAACCGAATCGGGGCCCGTCGTCGCGCGTCGCGATCGACCTGACAGGGGAGGATCAGGCGGCGACCCGCTCGCGACGACGACGGGCGACCAGCACCACGAGGCCCCCGGCGGCCACGGCCGTGGCCAAGCCGATGAGGACCAGCGACGAGCCGGTCATGGGCAGACGGCCGGTGGACGCATTCGTGCCGAAATCGGTCGTGGCGGGCGCAACCGAGCCGGGCTGACTCGTGTTGGGCTCCGGGGCGCGTTCGATCGCGGGGGTGATGACGGGGGTCGCGGAGAGTTCGCCGGCCGCATTACCGGCCGGAGCGTTCACACCGTCCACCAGCGATGCGGGCTGCACCGCGGGCACCGTGGTCTCGAGGGACACGGCCGTGTCGGGCTGCTGCGAGCGCGGCTGATCGATCGGGAGCTCCTCCGAGCCCGACGCGGCGGGAGTCGACGGAGGAATCGACGAATCGGGAGCGGTCGGTGCGGGAGCGGTCGTCGTCGGAGCGACGACATCGTCACCCGTCTCGTCGTGATCGTCGCAACCGTCGCCGTGGCCGTACCCGTGACCGTTGCCGTGGCTGTCGTGACCGCGACCGCGTCCCACATGGTCCTCGTCATCGCCGTGGCCGATGCCGTCATGGTCCTTCTCGTTCTCGTCGTGCGCCTCGTGGCTGCGATCCGAGCTCTTCGTCGAACCGTTGCTGGCCGAGGCGCCGGTGGCTCCCAAGCCCACGGTGACGGCGCCCACCAGAGCGAGCGCCAGGGCCGACTTGGTGATCGTGCCGAAGATTCCGGAGTTCGTGGTGGTCGTCATGATGTTCCCCTCGTTTCGTGCGGCACCGGTTGCGCCGACGGGTGACAAGAGCGAGGAACCCGGGAGATCTGACAGAAACTTGTCGGAGAGTTAGAAAATCCCTCTCATGCTGGGCAGACTCAGATCGTGCGTCGTCCCGAACTGAGCTCCCCCGCCGCCCGCGCCATGGCCCCCGTGGTGGCCGGAATCGGATTCTTCGCGGTGTTGGGCCTCGTCCTGTTCGGGATCGCCGCGCTCATGTCGGGCGAGCAGGCCCAAACGACCACGTTCACCCCGGATCGCCTGCAGGTGGGCAACGTCGAACGCTGGTCGGAAACCGTCAACGCCAACGGACCCGTGTTGTTCCCCGGCCTCGGCACCACGTCGGGCGAGCGCACCATCGTGCTCGACCACAACGGCTCGGACCCGCAACGCGGCTGGATCGTGTACTACGCGTACCCCGCCGATCGCGACGCATCGTGTGCCGTGGTGCAAATCGAGGGGACCGACGACTTCACCGACTGCGAGCAGCGCACCGTCAACGTGGCCGACCTGGCTCCTCCGACCAACGGCGAGTACCCGGTGATCGAGGACCGCAAGGTGTTGTTCATCGACCTGGGCGACCGTCCGCTCGACCCCACCACCACCGTCGCCAGTTGATTGGGATCGCTGCGCGGTCATTCTTGGGTTCTCATCACCCCAATGACCGGCCGGGGACTTCCCTTGGGCAAATTGGCGCCCATTCTTGACCGCGCAGCGATCCCAACAAATGGGGGTGATTCAGAGCAGGCGGGGGAACCAGTCGCCCGTCAAGGGTTCGCCCGCCACACGGTCGTCGGGTCCGTCGAACACCGCGTTCATGTCCGGTGACGTCACCCACTCGCGAGGCGCGAACACCATGTCGTCGCCCAGCAAACGCAGGCTGAATACGCGTCGTCGGTTGGTCCCCGACACCCCGGGCGCCCCGTGCACCGCCAACATGTGGAACGCGATGCAGTCACCGGGTCGCAGATCCGCGGTCACGATCGTGTGTCGATCCCGCTCGGCCTCGTAATCGGGCATCTCGGTCAACGATCCCTCGGGGAACCACTTCGCCTGATGGTCGAGGAACGAACGCGGCATCAACCACGGACCGCGATGCGTTCCCGCGATCACCTCGAGGCAATCCTCGCGCGACACCGGATCCACCGGGATCCAGAAGCTCACGTTCTGCTTTCCCTCGACGTCGTAGTACGGCTGATCCTGATGCCACGGCGTGCGCTGGCGGGTGCCGGGCTCCTTCACGAGAACGTGATCGTGATACACGGTCACGGTTCGCGAGCCCATGAGATCGGCGGCCACCTCGGCCAAGCGCGACGTCCGGATCACGCTCTCGAAGGTCGGGTGTTCGCGCCAGGTGCTGAAGTCCTCGATGAAGAAGCCCGGATCGTCCGGGGCGCTGGCCACCTTGGCCCGAGGACTGGGTTCCGCCACCACCTCGTCGATTCCGATGCGCAGTCGCTCCACTTCGTCCGGCGTCAGCACGTCGCGCAACACCACCACTCCATCGCGTTGGTACTCCGCGGCCACACTCACCGTTCCAGTCTGCCCAACGAGACATGTTCGTCACCAACGTTCTGCTACAAGTGACGCCATGCCCTACACGCCGATCGTCGGCACTCTCGTCTACGTGGTTCGCGACGATCACGTTCTCCTGGTGCACCGCAACAAACGGGACCACGACCAGCACCTGGGAAAGTGGAACGGACTCGGCGGAAAGGTCGAACCGTTCGAGGATCTGGCCGCCTGCGCCCGCCGCGAGTTACGCGAGGAGGCCGCACTCGAGGTCACGGCGATGTCGCTGCGCGGAACCGTGTCCTGGCCCGGCTTCGGACCCAACGGCGAGGACTGGCTCTCGCCCGTCTTCCTGGTCACCGGATTCACCGGTGAACCGCCCGCCCACAACAACGAGGGAGACCTCGAATGGGTTCCCCTTGCCCGCGTACTGGACGCGTGTTCGAACGATCCCGCCCATCGTGAGTCGGCCGATCTGCCCATGTGGGAGGGCGACCGGTTCTTCCTCCCGCTGGTGTTCGACGACGATCCCCGCGTCTTCCACGGGGTGATGCCGTACTCGCAGGGTCGGCCCACGGGTTGGACCTTCGAACGCTGGTAGTTCGAAACCCGATCGCTCGAAACACGGCATCGCGCACACTTCGAATCCGGTCGCTCGTTCACAGAGGTATGAGCGCTCCCACCACCCAGCCCCGTTCCCTCGCCAACGTCCGCCGCGCCACCGCCGGTTCCGGACCCCGCCGCCACCGTCGCCGTTCGTTCTGGCAACGATCGCTCGACGAGGCCCGCGGCAGCGGTGACTGGTACCGCATCCCCAAGCTGTACACCAAGAAGACGGCTCAACAGATCGCCAGCGACGTGCGGTGCGCGCACCTGCGACCGACCTCGGTGCACCGGGTACGTGGGTTCGCGCCCGGAGAAATGTGGGAGAGCAAGTGGATCCCCACCACCATCGGCGCTCCCGGCGACTGCGAGGTGTGGGTCCGCTTTCTCGGCGAGAAGTTCAGCCTGGCCGAGGCGGGCTGACGACCCTCTCATCTCCGACGAGTCAGTGCGACGGATCCGGGCTACCCAGATACATCACC
>WLEG01000126.1 GCA_009704425.1 Actinomycetota bacterium
CGTGTCGGCGTCCATCGCGGTGATGGCGATCATGGTGATGTTCCTCGTGGTGGCGTTCCAGACGCGCATCGCCGAGACGCAGATGAAGATCGACAAGATCAACGCCCAGATCCAGGCCGAGCGGGACCGATACGACGCCTTGCGACTGGAGCGTTCGGCCCTGCGTGATCCGGCGCGTCTCGTCGCCGACGCCACGGCCATGGGAATGATCCCCGGCACCGGAACCGATTTCACCACCGTCGAACCGACGAGTGTGGCCGCGGTCCTGGTGTCCACCGGCGGTGTCGATCCCGAATACATGTCGGACTCCGAGGATCCCCTCGAGAACTACGGAGCCGTCAAAGCCTTGATCGGGGGCCAGCCATGAGCAACGAACGTCGCACGACTCGGGGTACCGAGGTTCCCAAGTCCCGTCGCAAGGTGGATTCCACCAAGCGGGCCCGCACGTCGGCCTCCAAGCCGGGCACGTCGAGGTCGTCCGCGAGCGACGCGTCACGGGCGAAGAAGGTGCGGGCCGCATCGGGGCGACGCACCGTCGCGTCGTCGGGCACGAAGACGGCCAAGATCTCGTCGCGACGTCGACCCAAGCAGAGTTTGGGTCTGTTGTTCGGTCGCGACGACAAGGTCGAATCCCCCAAGGCCACCGTGCGCAACCGCTCGACGGCGGGGTTGCGACGGACGCGATTCCACGTGATGGTGTCCCTCGGTCTGGTGTGCATGGTGGGACTGGTCGGTCGCAGTTTCTGGGTGCAGGTCGCGCACGGAGCGGGTTACCGCGAGGACGGCGTGCAGCAACGGCAGCGGTTCTCGGCCATCCCGGCCGCGCGCGGAACGATCTTCGATCGTGACGGAAACGAGATGGCCATCACCGTGCCGGCCACCTCCATCTACGCGAACCCGCAGTCGATCATCGATCCGGCCGCCACCGCCCACGTGCTGGCCCAGTTGTTGGGAATCGATGCGGTGTCCGAGGCGGACCTGGCCGCCAAGTTGGCCGATCAGAGCACGACCTTCGTGTACGTGCAGCGGTTCGTGGACGAGAACGTGGCCGAGGCGGTGTTGTCGTTGAATCTCGCGGGGATCTTCGGCATCTCCGAGCCCGAGCGCGTCGAAGTGGCCGGCGGTTTGGCGCGCAACGTGGTCGGTCGCACCGATCCCTTCGGTGTGGGCGCGACCGGCATCGAACTGCAATACGACAAGATGTTGCGCGGGCAGGACGGCGAGATGGTGAAAGAGGCCTCCAACGGCCGCAGCCTTCCGGGCACGACCAAGATCGTGAACGACCCGCGACCGGGCACCGATCTGGTTCTCACCATCGACCGTTCGATGCAGTATCAGGTGGAGCGCATCCTCCTGGCCCGCGTCGAGGAACTGACCGCCAAGGGTGGCAACGCCGTGGTGATGGACACCGCAACGGGCGAGATCCTCGCCATCGTCAGTGTGCGACGCAACGCCGAGGGTGTGGCCGAACTCACCGCCGGCAACATGGCGGCGGTCGAGGCTCACGAGCCCGGTTCGGTGGCCAAGGTGTTCAGCATGGCCGCGACGCTCGACTCCGGCGTGGCCACCACCGATCGCGTCTACGACGTTCCCGGTGTCTACGTGTTCGACGAGGGCCAGGAGTACGAGAAGACGATCAAGGACGCGTACCCGCACGATCTCGAGCCCATGACGTTGCGCGACATCTTCGTCCGCTCGTCGAACATCGGCACCCTGATGGCCGCCGGCGAGGTGGGATCGCCTCGTCTTCACGACTATCTCGAGGCCTTCGGGTTCGGCAAGCAGTCCGGTCTGCAGTTCCCCGGCGAGACCGCCGGAATGCTGAAGCAGCCCGAGAACTGGCGTGGTTCGGAGAACGCGACGATCACCTACGGCTACGGGTACTCCTCGTCGGCGTTGCAGTTGGTCTCGGCCGTGAACGTGATCGCGAACGACGGGGTGTACGTGTCGCCCCGATTGGTCCGCGCCACGATCGACGAGAAGGGTTCGCTCTGGGAGGCACCGGCGGGCGCGACGCATCGGGTCGTGTCTGAGAGCACTGCACGCACCATGCAAGCTCTGATGGCGTCGGTGGTGTGCGAAGGCACCGGCACCCGGGCGCGAATCGATGGAATCTCGGTGGCCGGCAAGACCGGGACCGGATACAAGATCCAGGAGAACGGAACCTACGAGAACGAGGACGGAACCCGCGCCTACTTCGCGACGTTCGTGGGATTCCTGCCGGCGAACAATCCGCAGATCTCGATTCTCGTCTCCATCGACGAACCCGACCCCTCGAGCCGGGACCGTTTCGGTGGCACCGCGGCCGCTCCGGCGTTCGCCAAGATCGCCACCATGGCCATTCACGAGCGTTCGATCGAACCGTCCGCCGACGATGCCGGTTGCCCGGCGGTGGCCGAGTGACCATGACGTTGGGAACCCACCATCGCACCGTTGGTGAGCTGACGCGCGCCGTCGGTTCGTCGGGCTCCACCGTGGTGTCGGGGTCGGCGGACGCGTTGGTGATCGACATCACGCACGACTCCCGCGCCGTCGAGGCCGGGACCATGTTCTGTTGCGTGCGTGGAGTCCTGCGCGACGGTCACGACTTCGCGACCGTCGCGGTCGAACGGGGAGCGAGCGCGCTTCTGGTGGACCACCGCTTGGACGGCGTGGGCGACGTCGCCCAGATCGTCGTCGAGGACGTTCGCTCGGCGATCGGACCCTTCGCGAGCGAGGTCTTCGGCAACCCGTCACGCCATCTGTCCGTCGTGGGAATCACCGGCACGAACGGCAAGACGACCACGACGCATCTTTTGGGATCGATTCTGAAGGTGTCGGGAGTGTCGACGGACGTGATGGGAACCCTCACCGGGGCCCTCACCACTCCGGAGGCCAGCGACCTGCAGCGCACCCTCGCGGCGCGACACGCCGCCGGTGTGCGTTCGGTGGTGATGGAGGTGTCGTCCCACGCGCTCTCGCTCGACCGTGTGCTGGGAACCTCGTTCGCCCTGTCGATCTTCACCAACCTGGGTCGCGACCATCTCGACTTCCACGGGACGCAGGAGGCCTACTTCGAGGCCAAGGCGAGACTGTTCGAGTCGGATCTGTCCCGCGTCGGCGTGGTGAACGCCGACGATCCGTTCGGCCGTCGCCTCATCGACCGGTCGACGATCCCGATGATTCCCTTCTCGTTGGCCGACGTGTCCGACACCGACGTCTCGGCGACGTCGCACGCGTACACGTGGCGTGGCGTCCGTGTGAACGTGGCCATGGGCGGATCGGTCAACGTCATGAACTCCCTCGCGGCCGCCACCGCGGCCCGGGAGTTGGGTGTCGACCTCGACGCGATCGTCGAGGGTCTGCGCGTCGCTCCGGTGGTGGCGGGACGATTCGAGCACGTCGACGCCGGACAGGATTTCGTGGTGTTGGTCGACTTCGCCCACACGCCCGACGGGCTCGGCGAGATGCTGCGTTCCGTCCGTCAGGCGACGACCGACGGTCGCGTGATCGTGGTCTTCGGGTGCGGCGGGGATCGCGACAAGATGAAGCGTCCGATCATGGGCGAGACCGCCGCGTCACTCGCCGACGCCGTCGTCGTCACCTCGGACAACCCCCGTTCGGAGGATCCCGAGGCCATCATCGCCTCCGTCGTCGCCGGTGTTCCGGACCACCTGCGTCATCGGCTGATCGGAATCGAGGCGGACCGACGCGCGGCGATGTCGTTGGCATTCCGGCACGCCCGCGAGGGTGACGTGGTGATCATCGCGGGCAAGGGGCACGAACGCACCCAGACCATCGGTGGCGAGGTCCTGGAGTTCGACGATCGCGCCGTCGCCCGAGAGTTGTTGGAGGGGCGCCGATGATCGCCGTCATGATCGCCGGAGTGACCTCGATGGTCCTGTCGTTGGCGGGGACCCGTTTCCTCATCTCGTTCTTCCGCAATCGGGGCAAGGGTCAGCCGATCCTGGGCAAGGAGGACCACGGCCCGACGCACCACGAGAAGAAGTCCGGCACCCCGACCATGGGCGGACTCAGCATCGTCGGCGCCGCGATCATCGGATGGATCGTCGCCCACGTGCGGGACGGGTTGGCCTTCTCCAATCAGGCGATGATCATCATCGTGGGCATCCTCGTGATGGCCGGTATGGGTTTGCTCGACGACCTCATCAAGGTCAACAAGGGTCACAATCGGGGAATCTTCTGGAAGAAGAAGGGGTACATCACCTTCGGGCTGGCGTGCGCGGTCACGTGGTGGTTGGCCGCCGCGACCGACATCTCCGAGACCGTGTCCTTCACGCGCTTCGATTGGCCGGGCTGGGAGATTCCGTGGTGGCTGTGGGTCGTGTGGACCGCCGGCATGATGTGGGCCACCACCAACGCGGTGAACGTGACGGATGGTCTCGACGGACTCGCCGGTGGTTCGGCGCTGTTCGGCTTCCTCGCCTACACCATCATCGGTTACTGGTCGTTCCGTAACCCCGAGGTGTACGGCGTCCTCGCCGGCGGAACCGTGAACCCGCTCGACCTCGCCGTGTTGGCGGCGGCGTTCGCCGGAGCCTGTGGCGGGTTCCTGTGGTGGAACGCGGCTCCGGCGCGCATCTTCATGGGGGACGTGGGGGCTCTCGGAATCGGTGCGGCCCTCGGTCTGCTGGCCGTGGCCACCAACACCCATTTCCTGCTGCCCCTCATCTGTGGAATCAACGTGATGGAGGCCGGGTCGGTGGCCGTCCAGATGGTGATCTTCAAGGCGTCGGGACGCACGCGTCGTTTCTTCCGGATGACTCCGATCCATCATCATTTCGAGCTGATCGGTTGGCCCGAGACCACGGTGATCATCCGCTTCTGGATCATCGGCGGAATCTGCGTGGCCGGTTCCCTGGCCATGTTCATCGCCGACTTCACGCGAATCAGCGACGCGGCCATGAAGGTGTTGCCGTGAGCGAACGCGTTCTCGTCTACGGCGTCGGCGTGACCGGCGCGGCCACCGTCAAGGCCCTCGTGGCTCGCGGCTATTCGGTGGTCGCCGCGGACGACGACGTGACGGCCGCGAAGCGCGGAGCCATGTCCGCTCTGGGTGTCGAGTTGGTCGAGGCGCCGGACGATCGTCGTCTGGCCTCGATCCTGGACGGAGTCGACTCCATCGCCCCGGCGCCCGGGGTTCCCGAGGGGCACCGTGTCCTGCGACTCGCCGGTGAGAAGCGCAAGGCCGTGTACGGCGAACTCGACCTCGCCTACGAGTGGGAGCAGTCGCGTCCCGGTGGACCGCGTCCGATGATCGCCGTCACCGGCACGGACGGCAAGACCACCACCGTCACGATGGTCGAGGCGATGATCGAGGCATCGGGTCGTCGCGCGGTCGCGTGCGGCAACACGGACGTTCCGTTGGTGGAGGCACTCGACATGGACGTCGACGTGTTCGTGGTGGAGGCCACCAGCTTCCGCCTCGCATTCGTCGAGACGTTCCGCGCCCAGTCGTCGGCGTGGCTGAACCTCGCTCCGGATCATCTGGATTGGCACGCGTCGATGGCGTCCTACGAGGCGGCCAAGGCCCGCATCTGGCGCAACGTGCGTTCCAGCGACGTGGCCGTCGGAGTGGTCACCGACCCCGTGGTGGCACGGCATCTGAATGCGTTGCGGTGTCGCCGGATCGAGGTCGGTGGGGATCGTTCCTCGTACGGTGCGCGCGACGGGGTTCTCGAGTGCCCGTCGGGAGAAATCGTCGCCACGTCGCGCATGCGTCGCGCGCTTCCGCACGACGTCTCGAACGCTCTGGTGGCATCGGCGTTGTGCATCGAGCCGGGATTGGCGACGGTCGAGGCCGTTTCC
>WLEG01000127.1 GCA_009704425.1 Actinomycetota bacterium
CGCGGCATCATCGTGTCGCCGCCCAAGGCCGGCAAGACCACCATCATGAAGGAGATCGCCACCGCGATCGAGCGCAACAATCCGGAAGTGCAGTTGATGGTGTTGCTCATCGACGAGCGTCCCGAGGAAGTCACCGACATGCGCCGCACCGTGCGGGGCGAGGTGATTTCCAGCACCTTCGACCGTCCCTCCGAGGAGCACACGCACGTGGCCGAGTTGGCCATCGAGAAGGCCAAGCGCCAAGTCGAGATGGGTCGCGACGTGGTGGTCATCCTCGACGGCATCACCCGCCTCAGCCGCGCCTACAACCTCGCGGCTCCGGCCAGCGGTCGCATCCTGTCCGGTGGTATCGATGCCGGCGCGTTGTACCCGCCCAAGAAGTTCTTCGGCGCGGCCCGCAACGTGGAGGAGGGTGGCTCGCTCACCATCCTGGCCACCGCGCTGGTCGAGACGAACAGCCGCATGGACGAGGCCATCTTCGAGGAGTTCAAGGGAACGGGCAACATGGAGTTGCGTCTCGACCGTCGTCTGGCCGAGAAGCGCATCTATCCGGCCATCGACGTGGACGGATCCAGTACCCGCCACGAGGAGCTGTTGTTCGATCGCAAGCAGTTGCAGATGGTCTGGAAGCTGCGTCGCGTTCTGTCGGGTCTGGCGTCCGACGGCAACCCGGCCCCCGGTCTCGAATTGCTGATCGACCGATTGAAGCAGTTCAAGAACAACGACGACTTCCTGTCGGAGATCGGCAAGACCCCCACGATGTGACCGGGCGCCCGAGCGGCGGAATTACTTCCGCTTCTTGGGCGAGGGTTTGTCCCAACCGAGGTCTCGTTGCACCGAGTCCGATGTCTGGGGGAGATACCCGATGTACGAAAGCACGTCGATCCTCTGTTGATCGCTCAGGTCGTTGACTTCACCGAAGATCGCCAGGCCCTGAAACAGCAAGGTGCCGATCAGGATCAGGTTGATCTTGGTTCGCTCGGATGCGTTCAAGTTCTTCGCTTCGGCCAGCAGGTGTCCGAGGACGATCTTCTGGCTGGACTTGAATCTTTCGGGATCGACGCCGCAACCCAGCAGATAGGCGATGGTGCGAAAACGAGCGTGCGCCTTCTCGAGAAGTCCGGCCGAATTGCTGAGGGTGTCGTGGATCCGGGAGTCGCCGTCGCCGTCGTTTCGTAGAACCACCCCGAGAAACGCCGCTTCGATGGCCTGGATCATGAGTTCCTCGCGGGAGCCGAAATAGCGCACCACGTAGTCGGTGTGCACGCCGGCCGCCTGGCAGATCCGCTGAACGGTGACCTTCTCCGGTGGTAGCTCCAGCAACAACGTGCTGGTCACGTGCAACATCTTGACGGTCGCCTCGGCCTGGCTGAGGCGCGGCTTCTTCGCAACGGGCCGCCTGGCGACCGGCGTCCTCGGAGCGCTCTTCTTGGAGGAAGGGGCCATGGCGCGAGTGTAACCCCGGCCGGAATTGGCCCGAAATGGCCGACGAGCGAGGAAACCGTCGTGGTGGCAAGGTTGCGGACCACCGCTAGGCTTTCCGAGTCCCGCTAGGGCTGTCGAATCAAGAGGACGAACAGACATGAAGGCCGAAATCCACCCGAACTACACCCTCACCACGGTGCGTTGCTCCTGTGGCAACACGTTCGAGACCCGTTCCACCCGTGGCGGCGACCTCAACATCGAACTCTGCAACGAATGCCACCCGTACTTCACGGGCAAGCAGAAGTTGGTCGACACCGGCGGACGCGTGGAGCGCTTCAACAAGCGTTACGGCCAGCGCAAGACCAAGTCCTGACGCACCGACTCCGGTTCGCGTCGAACCCCTCTTGGTTTCCGACGAATAGGTGACGGTCGTGTCCGCACCCATGGATCCCGAGGTTCGCGCCCGGCTGCTCGGTCTCAAGCTTCACGCCCTGGTGCGTGAGCACTTCGGCGACATGGAGCCCGACGCGCAGGCCGGACTCAGCGTCGGCGCCGCCTCCAGTCATGGAGACACCGCGTGGGTGCTCGTCGAGGAACGCACGGAGCGCGGTCTGGGTGTGGCCCTGGCCTGGGCGTCGAAGCGGGGTTCGAAGGTCGTTCACGTTCTGGCGTCCGAGCACACCGGAACCTTGGCCCGGCGCGCGACGCAGTTCACCACCGACGTGAAGGTGTGGAAGGTCGACGGCATCACCATCGCGCCGGCGACACCCGAACCTCTGTCAGCCGAACCGGCTCCGTCGCCCGATCATCTGGCGTTCGTGGACACCATTCGCGAGAGTGGTGCCGACGTCGTGATCGAGCACGGAGTGGTCACGGGTGAGGTGGTGGGTCTCGAGGTGTGTCGGGTGGTCGACGATCCGGTCACCGGCGCGCACCGGCTCGAGGTGGGTGTCGGCGAACACGATCGCGAGGCGTTCGCGATGATGCACGGTGACACGCCCACCACGGCGTCGTTGAAGCGCATCGTCGACGTGGTCGCGCGCCATCGTGCGGTCGGAGCCGATCCGCATCCGCTGAATCGACTCGGTGCCGAACGCGCGTTGCGACATCACGTGATCGCCGATCCCGGTTCGATCGGCGCCGCCAACGTGCGCGCGGTGGCGTCGCCGAGTCCGCGTCCGAATTTGAAGGATCCGATTCCCTGCGTGGCTGTGGGAACCACCAGCACCGGCGCACCGCTGGTCGCGGTCTTCTCCACGGGCATCGACCTCGACGTCGTTCCCTTCGCGGCCGAGGCCCGTGTGTTCCACGAAGCGAACATCGGTGCACCCGCCGATCTCGTCGTCGTGGTGCCGGCCCGTGACGTGTCACCGGTGACCACGCGCATGGCCGATCTTCTGCATCGACCGGCCCGCATCATCGGTCTGTAAGCAGTCGAACCGGGCCTAGCCTGAGTCCATATGCACGACCGTTGGGACTCATTGCTCTCCGAGCACGTCACATTGGAGTCGTTGCTCTCCGACCCGGCGGTGTTGGGAGACCAATCCCGTTTGCGCGAGGTGTCGCGGCGCTACAAGGAACTCACACCGGTGGTGGAGTGCATCCGCAACATCGAGGCGCGCACCTCCGACGCCGAGGCGGCCCGCGAACTGACGGCGATGTCGGACGACGCCGCCGAACGCGAGCAGTTGAAGGCCGAGAAGGAGTCCGCCGAGGCCGACGTGGCCCGGTTGGAGGAGGAGCTGCGCATGTTGCTCCTTCCCAAGGATCCCAACGACGGACGCCCGGTGATCATGGAGATCCGCGGCGCCGAAGGCGGTGAGGAGGCGAACCTGTTCGCCCGCGATCTGTACGAGATGTACCTCGGCTACGCGACGCGACGGGGCTGGAAGGTGGAAACGCTCTCGGTGGACCCGAGCGATCTCGGCGGCGTCAATCAGGCCACGTTCGTGGTGCGCGGCGACGATGCCTGGTCGCGATTGAAGTTCGAGGGCGGACCGCATCGGGTGCAGCGTGTTCCCGTCACCGAGAGTCAGGGCCGTATCCACACCTCGTCGGCCACGGTGATGGTGTTGCCCGAGGCCGAAGAGGTCGACGTGAGTATCGACGACAAGGATCTTCAGATCGACGTGTACCGGGCGAGTGGGCCGGGTGGTCAGGGTGTGAACACCACCGACTCGGCGGTGCGCATCACGCACCTTCCCACCGGAGTGGTTGTGACCATGCAGGACGAGCGCAGTCAGCTGCAGAACCGCGCGCGGGCCATGACGGTGTTGCGGTCGCGTTTGTTGAAGCTGGCCCAGGACGAGATGGACGCCAAGATGTCGGCCGAGCGCCGTTCACAGGTGGGTGGTGGAGGTCGCGGAGAGAAGATCCGCACCTACAACTTCAAGGAGAACCGACTCACCGATCATCGCATCGGCTTCACCATCTATTCCCTCGGCGACGTGCTGGCCGGTGATCTCGACGGCGTCATCGACGCGCTGGCCACCGACGAGCGCTCGCGACAGTTGGCCGGCGATCGGGACTGATCTCGTGTCGGACGTCGAACGCCCGATCACCTGGCGCGAACTTCTCGCCGAGACCACGGCGGTGCTGGGCGAACGCCCCGCGGCGCGGTGGTTGTGCGAGACGGCCTGCGGATTGCACGGCGACGAGTTCCTGGCCGCTCTCGACGAGTCGGCCACCGAACGCATGGTGGGGCATCTGGACGCCATGGTCGCCCGCCGTCGATCGGGCGAACCGCTCGCCTACGTGATGGGCAATTGGTCCTTTCGCACCATCGACCTCATGATCGATCGTCGCGTGCTCATCCCGCGACCGGAGACGGAATGGGTCGCCGAGAAGGCGATCGAGATCGTCCGTGCGTGCGGACCATCCCGATTGGTGGCCGATCTCGGAACGGGTTCGGGCGCGATCGGTTTGTCGATGGCGGCCGAGTTGCCGCTGAGCGGCACGGAGGTGTGGCTCACCGACGCGTCGGTCGACGCTCTCGACGTCGCCCGCGCCAATGCCGCCGGAATCGGGCGTTCGGCGGCCAACGTTCGTTTCGCCCACGGTTCGTGGCTCTCGGCGTTGCCCGACGAACTGCATGGGCGATTCGATCTGATCGTCAGCAATCCTCCCTACATCGATGTCGATGATTCCGAGGTGCAGGAGTCGGTGCGCGAATGGGAGCCGTCCTCGGCGTTGTTCGCTCCGTCCGGTGGATTGGGCGACATCGCCACGATCGTCGACGAGTCCCCGAAGTGGTTGCGTCCCGGTGGATCGCTGGTGTTGGAGATCGGGTACCGCCAGGGCGACGACGTGTCGCGCATGATGAACGACTCGGGCTTCGTCGACGTGACCGTCCTGCCGGATCTGGCCGGTCGTCCGCGCGTGGCTCTCGGTCGAACCGTGCTCTCCTGATCGGACGCAACTAGGGTCGCGGGAATGGCGAACAAGCGCTCTTCCATCAACATGACCCCGACCGAGATCGACGCGTATCTCGAGGAGCAAAAGGTCCTGAACATCGCGTCCATCGGACCGACCGGGCATCCGCACCTGGTGGCCATGTGGTACGTGGTGATGGACGGCAAGGTCACCTTCTGGACGTTCGGAAAGAGCCAGAAGATCGTGAACCTGCGTCGCAACGCCAAGATCACCGGTCTCATCGAGAGCGGCGACACCTACGAGCAGCTGAAGGGTCTCGAGTTGGTGGGCACCGCGCGCCTCATCGAGGACTACGACACGGTGCTGGCCATCGGCAAGGCCGTGGGGCTGAAGTACAACGGTGAGGGAGCCATCAGCGATGCCGCCCTGCCGTTCCTCGAGGCTCAGGCCAAGAAGCGCATCGGCATCCAGATCGAAGTCGAGAGCATCGTCTCGTGGGACCACTCCAAGATCGGTGGCGGATACTGAGCATCCGCTCGCGGCGCGTCTAGCGCTGTCCGCGTCGGGCCTCACCGGACGAGACGGCCGCCGAGGCGATCGCTTCGGCGACGCCGACGATGTCGCTGTTCGGTCCGAGCAGTCCCACCGTCACGCGCAACGAATCCGGATGATCCAACACGAGGAACGGTTCGCCGGGTGCGGCGCCGATTCCTTGCGCGGCCAATGCCATGAGAGCCGATCGTTCGTTGGCGACGCGCACCCACAGGTTGATTCCGTCGGTGCCCGTGGTGTGCACGTCGCGCCGGTTCAGGATCTCGACCACGGTGCGTCGCCGTGTGGCGTACTCCTCGCGCGAGCGCGCGAGCGTCTCCAGCGTGCCGCGGTCGTCGAGGAGTTCCAGCAGCACCGCCTGCAGGATGCGACTGCTCCATCCCGGTCCGAGCAGTCGACGGTTCGCGGCGCGACTGATGACGTCGCCCGAGCCTCCGACGGCCGCCA
>WLEG01000128.1 GCA_009704425.1 Actinomycetota bacterium
CAACAATGCGGCGCCGAACACCGCGGTGAACACCTTGGCCGGATCGCTGGTGGCCTCACGGGCGTACTCGATGATGAGGCGGCCGATGCCGCCCTTCAGACCCGTCGAGATCTCGGCCACCACCACACCGATGACCGACGCCGAGGCAGCCAACTTGAGCGCCGGCACCAGGAACGGAACGGCGGCGGGGAAACGCAACTTGCGCAACGTCTGCCACCACGACGCGGCGTAACTGTCCATCAACTCGACCGACGCCGACGGCGGCGACGTGAGACCCTTCAGCGCACCCACCGCCACGGGGAAGAACGCGAGGAACGCACCGAGCACGGACGCCGACAGCCAACGCGGCCAGGTCCAGTCACCGATGGACAACTTGCCACCCCACGACACCACCAGCGGAGCCAGCGCGATGAGCGGCACGGTCTGCGACAGCACCAGATACGGGAGGATTCCGCGCTCGGCCACCTTGAACCGGGCCATGAGGATGGAGAGCCCCAGACCGAGCACGGTGCCCACGAAGAAGCCCACCAACGCGAGACGGAACGAGAACCACGCACCGGCCAGCACCACCGACCAGATCTTCCGGTCCGAACCGCGCACCTCGGGTCGCCCGTAACGCTCGAGCATCTCCCAGATGTGCGGCATGGCGTTGTCGTTGGCCCGCGGCAACAGCTTCCAACCGAAGATCTTTCCTCCGGCTTCGGGGCCCACCACCTTGTACAACTCCCACGCCACGGCGACGAGCACCAAGGACGCGAAGAAGAGAGCCACACGACGGAGACGGCGGGCCGTGAGAAACGACGCTCGCGACGGTCGGGTGATGGTGGAGGACATGTGGTTCTTCGACTCGGATCAGCTCTTGGCCGCGACCTGCTCGGCGATGGCGGGAATCACTTTCTCACCGTACGCCCGCAAGGTTTCGTCCTTCGCATCATGTTGCAGGTACACGGAGAACTGGTCCACACCGAGATCGCGCAACTCGTTCAGGCGACGCAGGTGCTCTTCCACCGGTCCGACGATGCAGAAGCGGTCCACGATCTCGTCGGGCACGAAGGTGGTGTGCGAATTGCCCGCCTTGCCGTGCTCGTTGTAGTCGTACCCCTTGCGTCCCTTGATGTAGTCGGTGAGCGCCTTGGGAACCGGAGCCGAGTCGCCGTAACGCTCGACGATGTCGGCCACGTGGTTGCCCACCATTCCGCCGAACCAGCGGCACTGTTCGCGACCGTGTGCGAGATTCGCCTCGGTGCCGTCGGTGACGTAGGCCGGAGCGGCCACGCAGATGGTGACGCTGTCGGGATCGCGCCCCGCGGCCGCGGCCGCGTCACGCACGGCCTTGATGGTCCATTCGGTGATGCTGGGATCGGCCAACTGCAGGATGAATCCGTCGGCCACCTCGCCGGTGAGGGCCAAGGCCTTCGGTCCGTAGGCGGCGATCCACAACTCGGCGCGGGACTTAGTGGCCCACGGCAAACGGATGCTCGCGCCCTTGTAGTCCACCGCGCGCCCGTTCACGAGTTCGCGGATCACGTGAACACTCTCGCGCAACGTGGCCAACGTCGTCGGCTTGCCGTTGGTGACGCGCACCGCCGAGTCACCACGACCGATGCCGATCACGGTGCGATTACCGAACATCTCGTTCAAGGTGGCGAACGCGCTCGCCGTGACGGTCCAGTCGCGGGTGGCCGGGTTGGTCACCATCGGCCCGACGATCACGTTGCGCGTCTCGTTGAGGATCTGCGTGAAGACCGGGAAGGGCTCCTCCCACAGAATGTGGCTGTCGAAGGTCCAGACGTGGCTGAAGCCGTACGTCTCGGCCTTCTTGGCCAGGTCGACCACGCGCGATGCGGGTGGGGTGGTCTGGAGTACGACTCCGATGTCCATCGAGATGTCCTGTTCTCTCAGCGGTTCTGGGGGAAGCCGAGGTCGACTTTGCTGGTCCGCGGATCGGGCCAGCGCGAGGTGACCACCTTGGAACGTGTGTAGAACTGAATGCCGTCGGGACCGTACATGTGCAGGTCGCCGAACAGGCTGGCCTTCCAACCGCCGAACGAGTAGTACGACACCGGAACCGGGATCGGCACGTTGATACCCACCATGCCCACGTTCACGTCGAACTGGAACTGACGGGCCACACCGCCGTCGCGGGTGAAGATGGCGGTGCCGTTGCCGAACTGGTTGTCGTTGATGAGCTTCAGGCCGTCCTCGTAGGACTTCACGCGCACGACGGTGAGTACCGGTCCGAAGATCTCGTCGTCGTAGCACTTCATGCCGGGCTTGGCGTTGTCGATGAGGCTGGGCTTCAGGAAGAAGCCACCGGCGGGCGCTCCGTCGCGACCGTCGACCACCACGGTGGCGCCCTCGCCGGCGGCACCGGCGACGTAGCCGGCCACCTTGTCGCGATGCTCGCCGCTGATGAGCGGACCCATCTCGCTGCTGGGGTCGTTGCCGGGGCCGACGACCACGTTCGGGATGCGGTCCTTCACCTTGGACACCAACTCGTCGGCGATGGTGTCGACGGCGAGGACGACCGAGATGGCCATGCAACGCTCACCGGCCGAGCCGTACGCGGCGCTCACCAAGGCGTCGGCGGCCATGTCCAGGTCGGCATCGGGCAGCACCAACATGTGGTTCTTCGCGCCACCGAGGGCCTGCACGCGCTTGCCGTTCTTCGTTCCGGTCTCGTAGATGTACTTCGCGATGGGCGTGGAGCCCACGAAGCTCACGGCCGCGATGTCGGGATGGTCGAGCAGGCGGTCCACCGCCACCTTGTCGCCATGCACCACGTTGAACACGCCGTCGGGAAGGCCGGCCTGCTTCAACAACTCGGCGATGAACATCGACGCCGACGGATCCTTCTCGGAGGGCTTCAGCACGAAGGTGTTGCCGCACGCCAACGCGTTGGCGAACATCCACATGGGAACCATCGCGGGGAAGTTGAACGGGGTGATGCCCGCCACGACGCCCAACGGCTGACGGATGTTGTACACGTCGACACCGGCCGACGCCTGCTCGGAGTATCCGCCCTTCATGAGGTTCGGGATTCCGCAGGCGAACTCGATGTTCTCGAGACCACGGGCGACCTCGCCCAGCGCGTCGGAGGTCACCTTGCCGTGCTCCTTGGTGAGCAACGCGGCGATCTCCTTGCGGTTCGCCGCCACCAGCTCGCGCATGTGGAACATGATCTCGGCGCGACGCGACAGGTTCGTGGCGCGCCATGCCGGAAGCGCGGCCTTGGCCGTGGCCACGGCCTTGTCCACCTCGGACAGATCGGCGAAGCCGACGGTGCCCTGAACCTGACCGGTGGCCGGGTCGTACACGTTTCCGGTGCGGCCCGAGGTGCTGCTGACGGTGCGTCCGTCGATCCAGTGATCGATGCGGTACATGGTTTCTCCTTGCTGGTGGGGGGATTTCAGACGAGGTACTGCGACAGGCCGCGCTTGATGTAGCGACCGTGGCCCTTGCGACCGATGTACTGGTCGTTCTCGACGACCACGGTTCCGCGGGACAGAACGGTGTCGACCTTGCCGTCGATGACGTAGCCCTCCCACGCGGAGTGGTCCATGTTCATGTGGTGCTTGTCGTTGACGCCGATCTTGGTCTTGTTGTTCGGGTCCCAGACCAACACGTCGGCGTCGCTGCCCGGGGCGATGATGCCCTTCTGCGGGTACATGCCGAACATGCGAGCCGGCGTGGTGCAACAGGTCTCGACCCAACGCTCGAGCGTGAGTTCGCCGGCCACGACACCCTGGTACAGCAGTTCCATGCGGTGCTCGACGCTTCCGATTCCGTTCGGGATCTTGGAGAAGTCGCCCAAGCCGAGCTCCTTCTGATCCTTCATGCAGAACGGACAGTGGTCGGTGGAGACCACGGCCAACTCGTTCATGCGCAGTCCCTTCCACAAGTCACCCTGGTGACCGTGGCCCATCTGACCGACGAAGTGCGGATCGTTGTCGCGCGAGCGGATGGGGGTGCTGCACACCCACTTGGCACCCTCGAAGCCCGGCTTGGCGAGCGTCTCCTCCAGCGTGAGGTACAGGTACTGCGGGCAGGTCTCGGCGAACACGTTGCGACCGTTGTGGCGCGCGGCGGCCACCTCGTTCAGGGCGTCACCGGCCGACATGTGCACGATGTACAACGGCACGTTGCCGGCGATCTGCGACAGCACGATGGCGCGGTGCGTGGCCTCGGCCTCCAGGGGCGAGGGACGCGTGAACGAGTGATACCGCGGGTCGGTCTCACGACGCGCCAACGCCTGCTGCACCAGAACGTCGATGGCGATGCCGTTCTCGGCGTGCATCATGATCATCGCGCCACAGTCCGCGGCGGTCTGCATGGCGCGCAGGATCTGGCCGTCGTCGCTGTAGAAGACGCCCGGATAGGCCATGAACAACTTGAACGAGGTGATGCCCTCGTTGTTCACCAGGCTCACCATGTCCTTCAGCGACTTCTCGTCGACGCCGCCGATGATCTGGTGGAACGCGTAGTCGATGGCGCACTCGCCCTCGGCCTTGCGGTGCCATTCGGCGAGGCCGTCGTAGACGTTCTCGCCGTATCGCTGCACGGCCATGTCGACGATGGTGGTGACGCCACCCCACGCCGCGGCGCGCGTTCCGGTCTCGAAGGTGTCGGAGGCGAAGGTGCCACCGAAGGGAAGTTCCATGTGGGTGTGAACGTCGATGCCACCGGGCAGAACGAACTTGCCCGCGGCGTCGATGACCTTGTCGCAACCCTGCTCCGCGCCGGCGAAATAGCCCGGGGCTCCGACCGCGGTGATCTTCTCCCCCTCGATGAGCACATCGTTCTCGTGCACTCCGGTCGGCGAGATCACCTTCCCGTTCTTGATCAATATCTTGGCCATAGCCCCTCCCCTTGGTCGTGTGTGCCGTGCTTACCGATCAGTTTGCCGAATTCGGCGAGAGAAATCAGTCGGCAACCAGGTCGTCGTAGGCATCGGGACGACGGTCGCGGTAGAACGCCCAACGATCCCGGACCTCGCGAAGCTTCTTCATGTCCAGATCGCGGACGATGAGTTCGTGCTTGTAGGGGTCGCCCTGCGGTCCGACGAACTTGCCTTCGGGGTCCACGAAGTAGCTCTGGCCGTAGAAGTCGTTCTCGCCGAGGGGTTCGATGCCCACGCGGTTAATGGCTCCGACGTAGTAGATGTTGGCCACCGCGGCGGCCGGTTGCTCCACCTTCCAGATGTACTCGCTCAGTCCGCGGTGCGTGGCCGAGGGGTTGAAGACGATCTGGGCGCCGTTCAGACCCAGTGCGCGCCAGCCCTCGGGGAAGTGGCGGTCGTAGCAGATGTAGACGCCCACCGGACCGACCGCGGTCTCGAAGACCGGGTATCCCCCGTTGCCGGGCTTGAAGTAGAACTTCTCGAAGAAGCCCTTCACCTGCGGGATGTGCTGCTTGCGGTACTTGCCCAGGTAGGTGCCGTCGGCATCGATGACCGCGGCGGTGTTGTAGTACACGCCGGGCTGGGTGACCTCGTACATGGGGAGCACCAACACCATGCCGGTTTCCTTGGCGATGCTCTGGAAACGCTGGGTGGTGGGGCCATCGGGGATGTACTCGGTGTAGCCGTAGTACTCGGCGTCCTGCACCTGACAGAAGTACGGGCCGTAGAACAACTCCTGGAAGCACATGACCTGAGCACCCTGCTTGGCGGCCTCGTGCACCGCGGCCTCGTGCTTGTCGATCATGGTGTCCTTGGACCCGGTCCAATCGGTCTGCAGCAAAGCGGCGCGAACGGTGTCCTGTGAACCTGTCATGTCTCTCCCCCGGTC
>WLEG01000129.1 GCA_009704425.1 Actinomycetota bacterium
CGCTCGCGGTGTTCGCCCTGTTGATCCTCTCCTCGGGAGGGCTCAACGCCACCGCCCTGCTCGTCATCGCCCCGGCCCCCGTGGCCGTCATCGTCGATGCCGTGTGGCGGCGGAAGGTGTCGATCCGGTCGGCGCTCGTCACCACGGCCATCCTGGGCGCCACGACCGTCGCGATGAGCACGTGGTGGCTCGCGGGTCTGGCGGTACAGGGCCGACACGGTTCGGCGGTGTTGTCGTACACCGAGGCCCTCCCCTCCACCGCGGCCACCTCCACCGCCCCCGAGGTGTTGCGCGGACTCGGCTACTGGCTCTTCTACGACCGCAACGACGTGGTGCCCCTCACGTCCGCCGCGACCCCGTACCAATCCAATCCGATCGTGATGATCGCCGGCATCGTCATCGTCCTGGCGGGCATGCTCGGACTTCGCACGTTGCGGTCCGAGGCCCGACGTCCCTTGGCATTGATGTTGGTGGCCGGCACCGTGCTCGCCGTGGGCGCCTACCCGTACTCGTCGCCCACTCCCGCATGGAGTCTCCTCGTCGACGACCCCCAGAGTGCCCTGAGCCTCGCGCTGCGCTCCTCGACCCGAGCCGCACCGTTGGTGGTCGTGGCTCTCGCCTTCGGATTCGGACACCTCGTCGACCGGGTACGCCTGTTTGCCCTCGGGTCCCGACGGCCACGCCTCGCCGCCGCCGTCGTGCCTCTGGCCGTCGTGATCGTGATGGCCAACCTGCCCGCCCTCCTCGGTGGACGCCTGGTGGACCCGGTCATGGAACGACCCGAACGACTGCCGGCGGCGTGGACCGACGCGGCCCGATTGCTCGACCAACGGTTCGACGACGGCCATCGGGGCTCGGTGTTGATGTTGCCCGGCATCGAGTCCGCGGCGTTCCGATGGGGTTATCCGGTGGACCCCATCCTGCCCGGCATCTCGAAGAAGCCGATGCTGAATCGCGACTGGGTGCCACAGGGCAGTGCGCCGTACATGGACCTTCTGTACGCACTCGACGACGCGTTCCAGAACGGCACCGCCGACGCCCGTTCCATCGCCCCCATCGCCCGACTCCTCGGAGCCGACACCGTGATGGTGGTCAACTCGTATCAATACGAACGATTCGGACTGGACCCACCCGAACGCGCCGCCGACATCATCGACTCCGCACCGGGACTCACTCGCTTGGCCGAGTTCGGCGAACCGACCACGAACGTCGCACCGTTCGATGACGCGTCGACGTCGACACCACTGCCCGAGATCGTCGTGTACGAGGTCCGGGATGCGCCCTCCGGATTCCGTGCGTCGGCCTCGCCTGTCGTGGTGTCCGGCGACGGCACCAGCTTGGTGGAACTCGCCGCCAGCGAGCTCGTCGACGGTCGCTCCATCGTGCTTCATTCGGCGGCCCTCGACCGACGGCAACTGGACGCCGCGCTGTCGGCGACACCCGAACTCATCGTGACCGACGGAAACCGCAAGCGCGCCCACCACTGGCGCGGATCCCAGAACGTGTGGGGGGCGACGGAGACCGCCGCGGACGGCTCCGACGACGAGTTCGACAACCGCTTGCCGGTCTTCCCCACCAGTGAGGGGCGTACGGACACCCAGTCGATCGTCGACACGTCGATGGTCGGCGCGCAGGTCTCGGCCACCGGTTACGGCGCCCTGCTCGCCTACTACCCCGAGTATCGACCGGCGATGGCCGTCGACGACGATACGTCCACCGCCTGGCTCGTCGGCTGGGGACGCGATCCGGTCGGGCAGATCCTCGAGATTCGTGACCGTGGCGTTCGCCCGATCACGAGTCTGCGCCTGCTGCCCCCTGTTCATCCGAACGGCGTGCGTGCCATCACCCGGGCCTCGGTCAGCCTCGACGGCGACGCCTGGACCGACATCGACGTGACCGCTCCCGACGGAGTCGTCGCGCTGGCCCGTCCCGCCGAGTCCGTCCGCTTGCGCATCGACGAGGTGGCCCCCGACGTCGATGGCGACAACCGGCCCAGCGGTTGGGCCGAGGTGCTCCCGTCCGAGAACAGTTTCGCCGAGTTCATCGCGACCCCCACCGATGCCGTCGACACGGTCGGCCCGGGAACACCGGTGTCGTATCACTTCTCGCGTTGGCGCGCCGACGACAACGATCCCGAACGCGCCGACCCCGAAACGTCGATCCGACGGATCTTCCACGTGGAACACGACGACGGCTTCGTCGTGTCGGCGGTGGCTCGAGCGAACGGCGACGGAAAGATCGCCGCGAGCGCCGACTGCCGCGACGATCTTCTGACGGTCGACTTCGAACCGGTCGCGATGCGCGTCATCGAGACGAAAGACGCCCATGTGACGTTGCAGGCGTGCGGCCCGCTTCTGCTGGAGCCGGGCTCGCGCATCCTGGAGACCTCGCACGACTCTCCGATCGTCATCGACCGCATCACCCTGCGATCGTCGCGAGCCACGGCGAGCACGCCGGCCGAGGTCGTCGACGCATCCATCACGCGCACCACCCGCACCGCCCTGCTTCCCGCGTGCGCGAGCGCGCACTGCTGGGTCGAGTCGACCGACGGCTGGAACACCGGATGGTCGGCGACCATCGCGGGAGTTACGAGCGAACCGCCGATCGCCAGCGCGTCGGGTCGAGGTACGTGGGTGACCCCCACCGGAGCGTCGGCCACCTTCCGAAGCGAGTGGACTCCACAGCGTCTCGTGTGGGTCGGCATCGCGGTGTCCTTGCTCGTAACGCTCGCGGCACTCGTCGTTCTGGCCTCGGGCCGGTTGCGCCGACGCCGGATCGGGCACGCGTCGTCCGACGCTGATTCCGTCACGATTCCCTCACCGAGAGTCGTCGGAACGGCCATCACCATCGGACTCCTGGTCGCCGTCTTCGTCCACCCCCTCGCGGGAGTCGTCGCCGTCATCGTCACGGCCCTCGAGCGTCGCCTTCCCCCGATCATCGACCACCTGCTGGTGGGTCTCGTGGCCCTCGGATACGTCTACGTGTTCGTGCAACAAACGCGCTACGGAACCCCGGTCGGCTTCGGCTGGCCGGACCACTACTGGAAGGTCCACGGACTCGTCTTCTTCGCCGCGGTCGTGTACGGAGCGCGTCTCACTCGGGACCGTTCCCCTTCGTCCGGTACAATTCCCCACTCGTGAGCCTCGATCCGCGCCCCTGCTTGAGCGTCGTCGTCCCCTGCTACAACGAGGAAGCCACCATCGAGGCCCTGCTCGGTCAGGTTCTGGCCTCCCCGTGGGTCGCCGAGGTGATCGTGGTCGACGACGGTTCGCGCGATCGTTCCCGCGAGATCCTGGCCTCGTTCCGGAATCCCCGCGTTCGCGTCGTGCTGCACGAGCAGAACCAGGGCAAAGGGGCCGCACTGCGCACCGGCTTCGCCCACGCGACCGCCGAGTTCGTCATCGTCCAGGACGCCGACCTGGAGTACGACCCGGGCGAGTACCCGGTCGTTCTCGAGCCGCTCCTCACCAACCGTGCCGACGTGGTGTTCGGTTCTCGCTTCCTGTCCGGTCGCCCCCATCGGGTGCTCTACTTCTGGCACAGCATGGGCAACAAGTTCCTCACCCTCATGTCGAACATGTTCACCGACCTCAATCTCACCGACATGGAGACCTGCTACAAGTGCTTCCGTCGCGAGGTGATCCAGTCGATCGACATCGAGGAGGACCGCTTCGGGTTCGAACCGGAGATCACCGCCAAACTGGCCCGTGGTCGCTGGCGCATCTACGAGGTCGGCATCTCGTATTCGGGCCGCACCTACGACGAGGGCAAGAAGATCGGCTGGCGCGACGGAGTGCGGGCGATCTACTGCATCGTCCGATACTCGGCCGTGGGCGACAAGTACCTGAAGAACCTGCTCGACCGCTGACCTCAGTCGCGACGGATCGCCGCCACCAACCGGCGCGCGCGGTGGGTGATTCCCCATCGGGTCACCAGCAACATCGACTCGGCGATGATCCGGCCCGACATCTTCGAGGTGCCGTGCTCGCGTTCCTTGAACCGAATCGGGACCTCGGTCACCGTGAACTTCATGCGCGACAGACGAAGGACCAACTCGGTGAGGAACGCGTACCCGTCGGCACGCGTGGTTTCCGGGGCGATGGACGCCAACGCCGACGCGCGGTAGGCACGAAAGCCGGACGTGCAATCACGGACCCGGACGCCGAGCAGGAATCCGGTGTACAGGTTGCCCCACCGTGACAGCAAACGGCGATGCATCGGCCAGTTCACCGTGCCGCCCCCGCGCACGTAGCGCGAACCGACCACCGCGTCGGCACCCGAGTCGATGGCCGCGAGCATCGCCGGAATCACCGCCGGATCGTGGGAGAAATCGACGTCCATGGTGACGATCACGTCGTTGCCACCCGCGAGCACGTGGGCGAACCCGTGTCGATACGCGTTGCCCAGACCCTGCTTGCCGGGACGGTGGATCACTTCGATCCCGGGCAACTCCCCGGCCAGAGCATCGGCGATACGTCCGGTGCCGTCGGGGCTGTTGTCGTCGACGATCACGATGCCGATGTCGGGCGACACCTCGCGCAGTCGCGTCACCATCGGTCGCAGGTTCTCCGACTCGTTGTAGGTGGGTAACACCACGCAAACCTGCACGTCTGCGAATCTACTCGGCGGCACCTCGGCGCACCGGACTTCCCGTCGTCACGGAGGTGTCACTCGTCGAAAGCGGTGACTTTTGCCCCGGGTTCGGCGCGGAACACCGACACCGGCTGACCCAGTCGAATCAGATCGCGGACGTCGTCGGCCACGTCAGGCTGCAGCGGCGGTTCGGCGAACACCAACGACGCACCGGGTCGCTCGAGCGACGCGACCAGATCGTCACGCCCGGTTCGCTCGAGACCGGACCGAATCGCGGCCACCAGCTCGATCGCACGTTGCTGCTCGCTGTTCGAACGCGGATCGGCCGAGGCGATCTCCACGAGGTTCGGATCGAGGCGCGCGCGTTCGATGGGCTGGCCCACCACGACCCACAGAACCGAGTCGACGTCCTCCTCCCGCATGACCCGATGGGGAAGCGCCGCCGCGGCGAAGTACAGGTCGACCCCGACCTCGTATCCCGAACGACCGAGTTCGAGCAGCGTTCCGAATCCGGTGGCGTTCAACGTGTACGGGTCGTACATACGAATCAGATAACGATCCGCCGGGTCGAGTTCCTCGCGCAGCTGGGGCGCCAACATCGACACGATCCGCGAGTCGGTCGCGCCGGGGAGTCGTAGTCCCTCGACGGCTTGAAAGGTCGTCGACCCGACGAGAGCGACCGACGACAACGATGCGAGCGCGACCATTCGCCGCCCCGCGAGGAACGGGGTCGGGCGCCCACGCAGCAACACTCGGAGGCACAACACCACGTTCATCACGGCCAGCACCCAGAACCAGCGAATCGTGTATTCGTAATACGGCCCGAAGATACGCGTCACCGAGAGAACCCCGACGCAGATCACCGCATTCGTCAACAACAACAATCGCCGTTCGACGGCTCCCCGACCACGCCGAATCGCCCACACGGTGATAGCGACCATCGTCACGAATCCGGGCCACCGCAACCAACTGTCGTTCGACGCGTGCACGTGAGGCCCCAAAAGCCACGGTCCGAGGACGTTGTACTGCGATGTCACGATTCGTGCCGCCAACGACAACGCGATGTACGGCTCGTCCGGCGTCGTGAAGTGCTCGCGAAGGATGGTCAGGTTTCCCGGCACCCGACGCATCTGGTCGACGATCGGCGCCGACCACATGACGAGCGTCGCCACCACACCACCGAACAGAGGCGCGC
>WLEG01000013.1 GCA_009704425.1 Actinomycetota bacterium
AGGAACTGGAGTCGGTCTCGAACGAGGAGTTCAAGGCCTCGGTTGTGGGTGCCTACGAGCGTGGTGAGCGCTCGGTGTCGTTGCCCCGCCTTCATCGCCTCGCCGAGATCTACAGCGTGCCCACCGAGCAACTGTTGCCCCGTGACCCGACGGGTGGCGTCGATGGGTCGGCCCCGCGCCGCAAGATGGCCGTCGACCTAGGGGCGTTGGCCGCCAAGAAGGGCGCGGCCTACGAGATGCTCGGTCGTTTCCTGTCGATGATCCAGGTTCAGCGCGGTGACTTCAACGGCAAGGTGCTCACGGTGCGCGCCGACGACGTGCGCGCCATCGCCGCCATGCTGAACGTGGCCACCGAGGACGTGGCCGCCACCTTGGACGACCTCGGTCTGTTGTTCCGGCCGACCGCGTGATGAAGGCATCGGCCGACTTCGGGGTGTACGTGCACATCCCGTTCTGTCGTCATCGTTGCGACTATTGCGCGTTCGCCACCTTCACCGACCGCGACGACGTGATTCCGGCGTATTTGAACGCTCTGTCCACCGAGATCGCCCGTGCGGTGGAGGCCGGTATGCCGCGGGCCACGTCGATCTTCGTGGGTGGTGGCACCCCCACCCGCGTGCCGCCGGGATCCTTGATGCACGCGTTGAGCGGAATCCCGCGAACGGATGATTGCGAATTCACCGTCGAGTGCAACCCCGACGACGTCACGACCGAGATGATGCGTACGTTCGCCGACGGGGGAGTGAACCGGGTGAGTTTCGGCGTGCAGTCGATGCAGGATCACGTGTTGAAGTCGTTGGGTCGCACGCACGATCCGGCCAACGTGGTGAGGGCGATGACCTTCGCCCGCGACGCGGGACTGCACGACATCAACCTCGACATCATCTACGGGGTTCATGGCGAGTCGCTGGACGACTGGCGGCGAACGGTGACTGCCACTCTCGAATTGCAACCGACCCATGTGTCGGCGTACGGCTTGACCGTGGAGGCCGGCACGCCGTTGGCCGACGATCCCGACCGACATCCCGACGACGACGTGCAGGCCGAGATGTACGAGTTGGTCGACGATCTGCTGTCGGCGGCGGGCATGGCGAACTACGAGGTCTCGAATTGGGCCGTGCCCGGACACGAATGCCGTCACAATCGCGTGTACTGGTCGCAGGGCGATTACCTGGGTTTCGGCAGCGCGTCCCATTCGCACCGCGATGGTCGACGATGGTGGAACGTGCGTACGCCGGAGCGTTTCATCGAGGCGATCGGTGGCGGTCGCAGCGCGGAGTCGGCGGGGGAGACCCTGGACTCCGAGGCGCGTCGCATCGAGGGACTTCAGTTGTCCCTGCGAACCACCGCCGGCGTGCCGGTGGAGGCCTTCGATGCCGCCGACGTGGAGATGATGGGCGAGTTGTTGGCGGTCGAGGGCGGACGGGCCCGATTGACGCGGGCCGGGCGCTTGTTGGCCAACGAAGTGGCCCTGCGTTTGAGGTGATGCCGCCGAATCGGCCCTCGGGGGTCGAAGGTGGGGCCCGAAGGTTGTGGGGCTAGGCTGAAGGGGCTTTCGGGCGTGTAGCTCAGTTGGTTAGAGCGCCACCATGACACGGTGGAGGTCCCGGGTTCGAGTCCCGTCACGCCCACCATTTCCGTGCCTTTGGGGGTAGGAGTTCCGATCAGGCGTTGCGGCGCCGCGCCACCACGATCGCACCGATGCCGACGAGCAACACCCACAGGGCCACCTGTGCACCACCGTCCCCGCGTGAGGAACCGGTGGCGGGCAAGGTGAGTGCGGTCACCGTGATCGACTGCGTGAAGCCGATACCGCTTCCCGGCGCGTACACGGCGAGTGTGTGCGTGCCCGAGGTGAGGTTCGTGGGAAGGTTGCCCGTGAGCGTCACCACTCCTTGGGCGTTCGCGTAGCCCGATCCGATCACCTGCGGCGTGGACGCGACCACCAACTGCACGTACTCGAAGGGCGTGAATCCGCCGAACGACACGGTGATGGCCTCACCGGTGTCGATCGAGTTGTCGGCCACGATCGGCGTCGGAGCCGGAGGTAACGCGCGAACCGTGTCGAGGGCCGGCGGGGGAAGAGTGGTCGAGGGAGCGACCGTGCTCGAGGTCGGCAGCGTGGTGGCGGGCAATGTGGTGGTCGCCGGAGGGGCTTCGTTGGAACTCATCACGAAGATCTCGTCGTTGCCGGAGCTCAATGTGAATCGCCCACCGACGGTGCACAGGCCGCCCGATGTGCAGGACACGGCCTTGATGTACCCCGGCCGACGGCTGGCGCCGGATCCCGTCGCGTACACCACGGGTCTGGCAGTCCCCCAGACTCCACCGACCGACGTGGTCGTGAAGGCTTCGTTCGCGCCATCGGTGTTCCGGAAGTAGCCGGTGGCGGTGCACGATCCCGCCGATCCACAGGAGACCATGGACAGGGTCGTCGTCGTCGAGTTCTGTGCATCGGCGGGGAAGGAAACCTGTTGCGTCTGTTCCCAGACTCCGTCCACGGACGTGATCCGGATTGCGTACGTTCTGCCACCGGAGTACCGGTTTCCGACCGCAGTGCAATTGCCGGCCGACGTGCACGACAGGGAGTCGAGCCCGGAACCGGCTTCCAGCGTGTGGGCCGTCGACCACACTCCACCGTCGGACGAGACGGCGTAGCCCCGATAGGCGCCGGTGGTGTCGGCGAAGTAACCGACGACCGTACAGTTGTCGTTCGATGGGCACGAGACATCTTGGGCCTCGGCCTCGGCGCGCGTGTTGAGGGTGTTCGGCGGGAAGACGACGGTTCTCGCCGTCGACCAGGTTCCGTCGACCGAACTGACGGTGAACCCCTGGTAGTCGCCGTCTCCCTCGTAGTAGAAACCGACCGCGGTGCAGTTTCCGGGGGAGGAACACGAGACCTTCTTCAGTACGGCGTAGTGCTGGGCCGGCACCGTTCCGTTCGGGAAGTCGACCGCGATCGGAGCGCCCCAGGAGCCGGCGGTCGAGGTCACGACCAAGGGTTTGGTGCTGGCGTCCGAGCTCGCATAGTGGCCGACCGCGGTGCAGCTGCCCACCGACGGGCACGAGACACTGAGCAACTTGGCGTCCCGGTACGTGTTCTGGGCTCCCGCGGGGAACGCCACGAGAGTGGCGTGGGTCCACGTGCCATTGGACGACTGCGTGATGAACGGCTGGTTGCGATAGTCCGCGTCCGCAAATCTGCCAACGGCGGCGCAGTTACCGGCTGACGCGCACGAAACGCTCAGAAGTTCGCTTTCACCCGACGGATTCCGGATGCCATCTACAAAGGTGGTGGGTCTGGCTCGACTCCACACACCATTGACGGACGACATGGTGAACGCTTGTTGATAGGTGGACGGATTCGTGAATTCCCCGACGGCGGTGCAGTTCCCGGCGGATGAGCACACGATGCTCTTCACCTCTCCGCCACCGTTCTCCGAATGGGCGCCGTCGTTGTGCGTCACGATCGTCCCGTCACCCCACACCGGCTCAGCCGTGGCTGACGAGGATGACGGCGCCAGGAACGACGCGCCGATCAGGGTAAGCACGATCGTCGTGAGCGACTTGGTGAGATGCGATTTCATCACGACTCCTCGGGAAATAGGCGAACTCGAACATCCGCTCCTCAGAGAATAGGTGTCGTGGGGGTCCTGGCCCGAGACGGCACCCTCGAGGTCGTCGACATCCTCATGGAAGAAGGTCTCAGAGGTCGTGGGATTCGCCACAATGGAGGTGTGACACGCTCGGATGTTCGACGTTGGTTGCTTCTCACCCTTTCGGTCGTCGTCCTCGTGCCGACGGCGGGGATGGCGCTCGCCGTGGTGAACAGCGACGAGCCGGCGTTGCAGACCGCGGCCACCTGGGCGCGGAATCACGGATTCTCGAAGATGGTCGATCGGCTCGAGATGTGGCGTTACGACGGAGAGCCCTCCACCGAGTTGGCCGACGACTTGGCCCTTGCCGACGGTTTGGTCACCACCACGTCGTTGTCTTCCACGCCAACCACGTCGGTTGCGCCGGTGTCGGCCGCTCCGACGACCACCACGACGACCTATGCGCCGACTCCTCTACGAACCGCACAGGAGGTGCCTCTCGACGGCGAGGGTCGTTGGATCCCGGTGGCGGCGGTGGAGGGCCGCAACGTGATGTGGGCCACGTCGACCCGACCGTTGCGCGAGTACGGCTCGGTGCGCGCCACCTTCGTGCGCATCGACCAGAGCGAACTGCGTTTCGGTTTGTACAACGGAACCCAGACTCCGGGCGGGCGGGACTGGGTGAACGGACACAAGGTGGCCGAAGAGGATCTGCCCGATCTCATGGTCGCCTTCAACGGTGGTTTCCGGTTCGAACATCTCGACGGGGGGTATTTCACCGAGGGCCGCGAGGTGAAACCGTTGGTGGACGGTCAAGGAACGATCGCCATCGACCGCGACGGCCGAATCACGATCGGCATGTACGGACGGGACCTCACGAACGACGGCACATGGGTCAGTATCCGCCAGAACCTTCCGCTGATGATCGACGACAACGTCAGCATCGTCGACCTCTATCGCGACGATGAATGGGGCGTGGCCAAGGGTGGAGAAGTGGTGGTCTTCCGCTCGGCTCTGTGCTCGCTCGACGACGGGATGTTGATGTACGTCGCGGCCGGTGACGTGGGTATCGGCGATTTCGCGCGCATCCTCGTCGACGTCGGTTGCCGGAAAGCCGTGCAGTTGGACGTCAACGGAACCTGGCCCCAGATCGCCGTGTATCTGGGATTCGGAACCACGGATCGAAGTGGCATCGTGCTCGACAGCCGCATGCGAAACGCCGACCGGTACATCAACGGCACCGAAAAGGACTTCATCGCCGGATTCGTACGTTGACGGATCGGTTCCGGGGTCGTCGTTAGGCTCGACGAGGTGCACAGGTCCGACCATCAGAAGTTGGCGGAGATCGAGGGACTGCGCGCGGTGGCGGTCGTGTTGGTGGTGCTGTACCACCTGGGAATCGACGTCGTCTCCGGTGGCTACGTCGGTGTCGACGTCTTCTTCGTGGTGTCGGGATTCCTCATCACCGGACTTCTGTTGCGTGAGGCGGACGCGGAGGGCCGAATCTCGCTGGCGGCTTTCTGGGCCCGGCGCATGCGACGCATCGTGCCCTTGGCCGCCTTGGTGGCCTTCACGACGGTGGTCGTCGGACTTTCGATACTGGAACCCGACCGGGATCGAGAGCTCATTCAGGTGGGCCTCGGCGCGGTGGGCTTTTGCGCCAACCTGGTTCTTCACTCGCTCTTGGGCGACTATCTCTCCGGCATGGTGAATCCCTCGCCGCTGCAGCACTACTGGTCGCTCGGCGTGGAGGAGCAGTTCTACGTGGCGTGGCCGCTGGCCGTGTTCGTGATCGTGCGTCTGGCGCGGCGGTGGTGGCGTCCGGCCTTGCGCGCATTCGTCGTCGTCGGGATCGGGGCATCGCTCTGGGCGTCGATCGAACACGCGCGCCCGGGGGCGTCCTCGGGGTTCTTCCTGCCGCAGGCGAGGGCCTGGGAAATCATGCTCGGTTCGCTGCTGGCCTTCGCCTCCGTCGGTGTCGCCCGTCTTCCGGTCGGCGCACGGGCCGCAATCGGTTGGATCGGTCTCGCGATGGTGGGGGTGGCGTCCTGCACCTACGACGCCGAGACGGTTTTCCCGGGTGTCGCGGCACTCCTTCCCGTGCTCGGTGCGGTTGGGATCATCGCCGCCGGCGACACGGCGACGGGTCCGATCATCTTGTTGCGCCATCGATCGCTGCAGTACCTCGGATCGGTCAGCTTCGCTCTGTACCTGTGGCACTGGCCCTTGATCGTCTTCTACGTGCACCTCCACGGCGAGCCGGATTGGTCGGGACGCGCCGTCATCATCGCGATCGCGTTGTTGCTCGCCGAGGCGAGTCGGCGATGGGTGGAGAACCCCGTGCGTTGGAACACGTGGCTCTCGTTGCGGCCGCTGCGATCCATCGGTGCCGGTCTGGTGGCGACCGGTCTGCTTCTGGGGGCGGGAGTCGTGGCGTTGGGAGCCACTCCGACGTCGTCGACGGGCGTCGCGTCGTTCGCGCCGCTGACGACGTCGGTCACCACGAGCACCGTCGCCGTGCCGGTCGCGACGACGACACCCGCCGCCGTGGTGTCGAATGCTCCGACCACGACCGCTCCGCCTCCCGAGCCGCGCCGGGTGCGCGCCTATCTGCTCGGAGACTCGACGATGGCCGTCATGCGCTGGTTCGAGCAGGGACAGGTGGCACTACGCGGCTTCGACTACGTCATGGACGCCGAGGGTTGTCGGCGTCTCTACTACCAGTCCTGCGAATCGCGCGAGTTACGCGTGCCCGACGAGGCGGTCGATGTGATTCCAACCATCGACGTCACGCAGTACGACGTGCTGGTGGTGATGGTCGGCTATCACAGTCGTCCGGGAAGCTTCGAGAAAGAACTCGTCGCGGTTGGTGAGGCGCTGGCGGCCACCGGATTGCCCGTGATCTTCGTGAATTACAAGGAATCGATGACCTTCCCCGAAGCGGGATCGAAGGGCACCCGATCGGTGTACACCGGTTTCAACGAGACGCTCGCCCGACTCGTCGCCGAGGGACGCATGGGTGACACCCGGATCGCCGATTGGAACCGGTTCACGAACGCGCACCCGGAATGGTTCCGGCCCGACGGCATCCACACCACCATCGTCGGCGCCGTCGCCCTCGGGTGGTTCCTGTCGATGACGATCGCCGGCATGTTCGACAATCCGTGTCCCTTCGACGGCGAGTATCCGTGCGTCGTCCCCGACATGGATGACGGGTCGATCGACTATCTCGCACGTTTCGGCGTCGAATACACCGACACGCACTGCTACGAGGACCGCGAGGAGCGACGACGCAAGTGTCGGGAGGATCGTCGGATCACCGCGACGGACTTGTGAGCCTGTCCTCGGGCTGGTGGGCCCGATCGGGGAGGAATCGGAACGCCAACAGCGCACCGACGACGGCCACGATTCCGACCGTGGTGCAGGCGGCTTGGAAACCTTCGAGGAAGGACGTTCCGGCCAGCTCGCGGATGGTTCCCGACACGGCCGGATCACCGACCTGTTCGGCCACGGCGAAGGCCGCTCCGACGGATTCCTCGGCCGCCGAGATGGCGGCATCGGGGAGTTGCAGGGGGGTCAGCAACTCCACGATGCGGGGCCCGTACGTGGTGGCGAAGATGCTTCCGATGATCGCGACGCCGAGAGTTCCGCCCACCTCGCGACCCGTGTCGTTGATGGCCGATCCCACTCCCGCCATGTCGCGAGGTAGCGAACCCATCACCGACTCCGAGGCGGGACTCGTCACCAGAGCCAGACCCGAGGCCATCAGCACCATGCTGGCGATGATCGGTCCGAAGTAGGCCGAGTCCACCTGGAACGTGCCGGCCCAGATCTGGGAGATCCCCATGAACAGCAGGCCGACGGGGATCACGCGCCGGGGACCGTACTTCAACGCCAGTCGAGCGGCGATCGGAGCGGTCACGCCGGCGCCCACCGCGAACGGAAGCGTGTGCAGTCCGGATTCCAGCGGGTCGTAACCACGCACGAACTGGAAGTACTGGGTGATGAGGAACGTGAACCCGAAGAGTGAGAAGAACGCGATGAAGATCGACGACGTGGCGGCGGTGACGCGCATGTCGCGAAAGACCTTCACGTCGAGCAGCGGGTGCTCGGCCGAACGTTCGCGCATCACGAAGGCGACGCCGAACACGAGCGCACCGACGAACCCGAGAATCGACGCGGTGCCCGTCCAGCCCCGGTGCGGACCTTCGATGATGGTGTAGACGAGCAACGACACGAACGAGATCGAGAGCAGGAAGCCGGGAAGGTCCAGTCGCTTGGCGTTCGGGTCGCGGGACTCGGGAACGTAGCGCCATTGCAGGAACAGGGCGATGATCACGATGGGGATGTTGACGAGGAACACCGAGCCCCACCAGAAGTGCTCCAACAGAAACCCGCCCGTGACGGGTCCGAAGGCGACGGCGGCTCCCGACACCGCGGACCAGACGCCGATGGCCTTGGCGCGTTCGGTGGGGTCGCGGAACACGTCGATGACCACGGCGAGCGTGCCCGGGAACACCAATGCCGCACCGACACCCATCAGGCCGCGAGCGGTGATGAGTTCACCAGTGGAGTCCGAGAAGGCGGCCCACGCCGAGAAGATGCCGAACAGCACCATGCCGATCTGCATCATGCGCAGTCGCCCGAAGCGGTCACCGAGACCGCCGCAGGCCAACAACAAGCCGGCGAACACCAGGGCGTAGGAGTCCACGATCCACTGCAGGCCACTGGTGGTGGCACCAAGCTCGCGGGCCAACGTGGGGATGGCCACGTTGATGATGAGGTTGTCCACCACCACCAGGAAGATCGAGAGGCAGAGGATCGCCAGTATCCGCCAACGTCGGCGTTGCACGACCGGATCGGGGTGGGTGAGGGTCTCCGCGGTGTTCATGTAGACAGTGTCTAGTGCTCGATCTAGTCAGTGTCAAGTCTCGGTAGAGGAGTAGCGACGGTCAGCGACGCTTCTTGGGTGAGGCCAGCCCGGATTGTTCGGCCACGGCGCGAATGAGGGCCCGACGACTGGAGACGGGACCGATCTTGGCTTCGAGTGGTCCGTCGATCAGCAACGTCGACAGCCCGTGGGCCATGGACCACATCGCCGCGGCGCGGGCCCGGATGTCCTTCAGTGGTGCCTTGGGGCCGAGCAGGTCACGTACGTGGTCCACGAGCACGTCGAACGAGCCGTCCGCCATTCGTTGCAGTTCGGGGCTGTCGGCGATGGCGCACAGGTCGGGTCGGAACATGACGCGAAAGTGTCCACGGTGGTCGAGGGCGAAGTTCACGTAGGCCTCGAGCAAAGCGGTGGTGGGGTCGTCGGGTTCGGCGGCCAGGGATTCGAGCATCGCGGTCGTGAACAATTCGTAACCCTCGGTGGCGATGGCCTGGAAGATGCCGCGACGGTCGGAGAAGTGGTGGTACGGCGCCTGATGGCTGACGCCGGCCGCGATGGCCACCTGGCGAAACGACAATCCGTCGGGGCCGTTGTCGGCGATGTAATCCACGGCGGCCGCCAGAACGGTGTCGCGCAAGCTCGTGGGGGCCATGCACGCAGGCTACGCCCCACCCTTGACACCGTCAACTTCTGCGACTAGACACCGTCACATGACCACGCTGTCCGACGAAGTCGCCCACAACCGCTATCTGGCCGGAAACTACGCCCCGGTCGCCGAGGAGGTGACCGCGTTCGATCTTCCGGTGATCGGCGAGTTGCCACGCGAGTTGAACGGTCGTTACCTGCGCAACGGACCGAACCCGATCCGGCCCGTCGATCCCTCGGTCCACCACTGGTTCATCGGTGACGGCATGGTGCACGGAATCCGACTGCGCGAGGGTCGGGCCGAGTGGTACCGCAATCGCTACGTCGGATCCGCCTCCGTCAGCGCGGCGCGCGGACTGCCCGACATTTCCGGACGCAATTGGAACAACTCTCCGGGTGGTCCGAACACGAACGTCGGCACCTTCGCCGGCACCACGTGGGCCATGGTGGAGGCCGGAGGCTGCCCCGTCGAACTCACCGACGAGTTGGAGACCGTGGGTCGCAACGATTTCTTCGGCACCCTCCCCGGCGCGTTCACCGCTCATCCGAAGTTCGATCCGGTCACCGGCGAGATGCACGCGGTCGTGTACGCGTGGGCCGAGTGGATGGACCACGTTCAGTACGTCCGCGTGGGTAAGGACGGTCGCGTGAACCGCACGGTCGACATCCCGCTGCCGGGCATGTCGATGGTGCACGACATGTCGATCACGGATCGATACGTGGTGGTGTACGACCAGCCGGTGCTCGTCGACCTCGACCTGGCATTCGCGGGGCGTTTCCCGTTCCGTTGGAACGCCGAATACGGAAACCGCGTGGGCCTGATGCCGCGCGAGGGAACCGCCGCCGACATCGTGTGGGTGGACGTTCCGGTGGGCTACGTGTTCCATCCGATGAACTCCTTCGACACCGCCGACGGCAAGGTCGTTCTGGACGTGTGCTTCTACGACGTGATGATGCGATCCGACCTGCTGGGTCCGTTCGGTGACTCGTTGCCGCGTCTGATGCGTTGGGAGATCGATCCCACCACGAAGCGCGTCTCGACCACGACGATCGACGCGACCAGCAACGAGTTCCCGCGTCACCGAGGTTCGCTCACCGGAAAGCCGTACCGGTTCGGCTACTGCGCCCAGACCGATCCGTCCTCCATGCACTGGCCGACCGTCAAGCACGACCTCGTTTCCGGCGAACGTCGGGCCTTCGATCACGGTCCCGGTCGCGCGGCCGGCGAGCCGGTCTTCGTGGCCCGACCCGGCGGAACCGACGAGGACGACGGCTGGTTGGTCACCTTCGTGCACGACGGCAACGACGACTCGGCCGAGTTCGCGGTGCTCGACGCCCGTGACTTCGACCGCGGCTACGTGGCGCGGGTGAAACTGCCCCAACGCGTGCCGTTCGGCTTCCACGGCAACTGGTGCCCGGACCGACCCTGATCGCGCCGGTTCAGCGGGCGGCGTCTCCGAACCGGTACTCGTGGGTCAGTTCGTCCACGCGGGCCTTCACATCGGGGTCGATGGACGCGCGGGTGGCCGCGATCACGTCGGCCAACTGCTCCGGACGACTGGCGCCCACGATCGGTGCGGTGACCACCGGATTGGCCAGCACCCATTGAACGGCGAGAGTCGCCAGCGAGACACCTGCTTCGGCGGCGATGGGGCGCAAGGCGTCGACCGTCGCGAACATACGGTCGTGCCAATAACGATCGCGGTACCGCTCGGCCGTGCCGGCACCCAAGGTGAACCGTCCTCCGTCGATGGGGGCTTCGGGGCGATGCTTGCCGGTGAGGAAACCTCCGGCCAGCGGGTTGTAGGGGATCACGGCGATGCCGTCCTCGGCGCACAGCGGGAACATCTCGCGTTCGTTCTCGCGGAACAGCATGTTGTAGCGGGGTTGAACGCACTCGAAGCCGGTCACTCGTAGAGCCTCGGCACGACCCAACGACCGGGCCAGTTGGTACGCGAGGAAGTTGGAGCATCCGACGTAACGGGCCTTGCCCGATTTCACGACGTCCTCGAGGGCCAGCAAGGTCTCGTCGATTCGGGTGCCGGTGTCCCAGCTGTGCACCTGGTACAGATCCACGTGGTCGGTTCCGAGGCGCTTCAGCGAGAGATCGATCGAACGCATGATGTTGTGGCGCGAGCTGCCGCTCTCCCACGCGCGACGTCCGGTGGGGAAGAAGCACTTGGTGGCGACGAGATAATCGTCTCGTCGGCCCTTCAACCATTTGCCGACGATCTCCTCGGTTCGACCGAACGATTCCGGAGGTCCACCGAGGGGATACATGTCGGCGGTGTCGAAGAAATCGATGCCGGCCTCGGCGGCGGTGTCCATGATGGCGAACGACGTCTCCTCGTCGCATTGGTGGCCGAAGGTCATGGTGCCCAGACACAGGCGGGAGACGCGCAGGCCGGTGCGGCCGAATCGAACGTGTTGCATCCCGCAACCATACGTTCCCATGACGCAGAGGACCGTCGTCGTCGTCGTTCGACTCTGCTAGTGAGGTGACATGGAAATCGTGTTGGCCGCCGCGGCCGCGTGCGTGTACGGGCTGGGTGATTACTGCGGTGGTCGAGCCTCGCGTCGCGCCGACAGCTTCGCGGTCACCTTCGTCGGACAGATCTTCAGTGTCCTCGTTCTGGGCGTGGCCCTGGTGGCGTTGGCCGACCCGGTGGCGCCGTTGCGCGACTGGATGTGGGGCGCGGCCGGAGGCGCGGGAGGTTTCGTCGGACTGTCGATGTTCTATTTCGCGCTCGCCAAGGGCTCGATGACGGTGGTGGCTCCCACCACGGCCGTCGTCAGCGCGGTTCTTCCCGCGGCGGCCGGCATCGGATTCGGGGAGCGCCCGTCGTTCGTCGCGTACGTCGGCGTCGTGGTGGCCATCGTCGGCGTGGCCCTCGTCTCCGGTGCGGTCGGCGTCGCGCACGTGCCGACGTCGCGTCGCATCATGGCGATCGCGGCTCTGGGCGGATGCGGATTCGGGTGGATGTTCGTGTGTCTCGATCGCACCGGCGACGACTCGGGTATGTGGCCGTTACTCGCGGCCCGAATCGCGTCGATTTCGATCGCCGCGGTCGTCGTCTTCGGACGGCGCACGTCCATCGGGCGTTCGTTCCCGAGGTTGGCCCTGCTCGCCGGGGTCTTCGACATGGGTGCCAACGTTCTGTTCCTGTTGGCCAACCGCGAGGGCTTGCTGACGTTGGTGTCGGTGATCACCGCCCTGTATCCGGTTTCCACCATCGTGTTGGCGATGCGTTTCGATCGCGAGCGGGCCACCCGATCGCAATTCGTCGGGATGCTTCTCGCCGGCGTGGCCCTCACCTTGGTGGCTCTCGGCCGGTGATGCGGGCCGCCGCGGGTCGGTGACTAGGATACAAGTGTAAGACAAGTGCTCGACCGGTGGTCGGGGCATCGGCGAAAGCAGGAATCATGGCCAAGATCAAGGTTGACAACCCCGTCGTCGAACTCGACGGCGACGAGATGACGCGCATCATCTGGCAGTTCATCAAGGACCGCCTCATCCTTCCGTACCTCGACATCGATCTCGAGTACTACGACCTCGGCATGGAGTACCGCGACGCCACCGACGATCAGGTCACCATCGATGCCGCCAATGCCATCCTGAAGCACGGTGTGGGCGTGAAGTGCGCCACCATCACCCCCGACGAGGCCCGCGTCGAGGAGTTCAAGCTGAAGAAGATGTGGAAGTCGCCCAACGGGACCATTCGCAACATCCTCGGTGGTGTGGTCTTCCGTGAGCCCATCATCTGCAGCAACATCCCGCGACTCGTTCCCGGCTGGACCAAGCCCATCGTCATCGGTCGTCACGCGCACGGCGATCAGTACAAGGCCACCGACTTCAAGGTTCCCGGCGCCGGAACCGTGACCATCACCTACACACCCGAGGACGGCAGCGCGCCCGTCGAGATGCAGATCGCCAAGTTCGGCAAGGACGGCGGCGTCACCATGGGCATGTACAACTTCAACGACAGCATCCGCGACTTCGCCCGTGCGTCGTTCCGTTACGGATTGTCGCGCAACTACCCGGTGTACCTCTCCACCAAGAACACCATCCTCAAGGCCTACGACGGCCAGTTCAAGGATCTCTTCCAGGAGGTCTTCGAGGCCGAGTTCAAGGCCGACTTCGACAAGGCCGGTATCACCTACGAGCACCGTCTCATCGACGACATGGTGGCCTGCGCCATGAAGTGGGAGGGCGGCTACGTGTGGGCCTGCAAGAACTACGACGGTGACGTGCAGTCCGACACCGTGGCCCAGGGTTACGGCTCGCTCGGCCTCATGACCTCGGTGCTGATGACGCCCGACGGGAAGACGGTCGAGGCCGAGGCCGCCCATGGCACCGTGACGCGCCACTATCGCGAGCACCAGAAGGGCAACAAGACGTCCACCAACCCCATCGCGTCGGTGTACGCGTGGACCGGAGGCTTGAAGCACCGCGGCAAGCTCGACAACAATCCCAAGCTCATCGAATTCGCCGAGAACCTCGAGCGCGTCTGCGTCGAGAGTGTCGAGGGGGGCGAGATGACCAAGGACCTCTCGATCCTGATCTCGAAGGATCAGCCGTGGCTCACCACCGAGGACTACCTGGCGGCGCTCGATCGTCGTCTCCAGCAGAAGATGTCCTGACGCGATGCGTGCGGTCGTTCTGCGTTCGCATGGTGGGCCCGAGGTTCTCGCCATCGAGGAGGTCGAACAACCGGTTCCCGGACCCGACGACGTGTTGGTGGCCGTTCGGGCCACGGCTCTGAATCGGGCCGACATCCTGCAGCGCATGGGCGGCTATCCCGATCCGCGTCGGGGACTGTCGCTCGAGATTCCGGGTCTCGAGTTCAGCGGGGTCGTGCACGCCGTCGGAGATCGGGTCACCATGTGGAAGCCCGGTGACCGCGTGATGGCCATCGAGGCGGGCGGTGGATACGCCGAGTTCATCTGCGTTCACGAGCGACAGTTGATGGCCGTTCCCGCGTCGGTGTCGTTGGCCGATGCGGCCGCCATCCCCGAGGTGTTCCTCACCGCGTGGGATGCCCTCGTCGTGCAAGGTGGACTCACCTCGGGCCGGTGGGCGTTGGTTCACGCCGGAGCCTCCGGAGTGGGAACCGCCGCCATCCAGATCGCCAAAGCCATCGGGGCCCGCATCGCGGTCACGTGTTCCGCCGGCAAGATGGGCGCCTGTCGTTCGTTGGGCGCCGACCTGGTGATCGAGCGGTCGCCCCACGATTGGGCGAGCGAGTTGTCCGCCGCGGTGCCTTCCGGTGTGGACGTGGTGCTCGACGTGGTGGGTGGCGACGAGGTGGATCGGAACCTGCGCGTGGTGGCCACCAAGGGCACCGTGGTTCAAGTGGGCCTGATGGGCGGAGCGTCCACCAACGTGAACGTCGGTCTGCTGTTGACCAAGCGCGTTCGTTGGATCGGAACCACGTTGCGCGCGCGACCGATCGAGGAGAAGGCGACGCTCACCCGGCGTTTCGCCGCCGAGATGCTTCCTCTGTTCGACGATGGCAGTTTGAGGCCCATCATCGATCGTCGGTATCCGCTCGAGCGCATCGCCGAGGCCCACGAAGCGATGGGCGCCAACGCGAACACGGGCAAGATCCTGATCGATGTCGGCACTTTCGACTGACACCTCGTCGCCGGACGTTCATCTCCGGACGACCCATCATCGGGGGCTCGACGGGCTGCGAGGTGTCGCGGTCGTCCTGGTGCTCGTCTTTCATTCCGGTCTCGGGTGGATGCCCGGTGGTTTCCTCGGCGTCTCGTTGTTCTTCACGCTGTCGGGCTATCTGATCGTCGATCTGTTGCTGGCCGAGGGGGAGCGCACTGGTCGCATCGATCTCCGGGCCTTCTGGTCCCGACGCTTGCGTCGACTGGCTCCGGCCTCGTTGATGGTGATCGCGGCCGTGGTCGGTCTCGCGACCTGGTTGAGCACCGGCGTGGAAGCCGACCGTGTTCGGGGTGATGCGGTGTCGTCGGTGGCCTACGTGGCGAACTGGCGTTTCATCCTCGAGGGTCAGTCGTACGATCAACTCTTCGCCGCTCCGAGTCCGTTGCAACATCTCTGGTCGTTGGCCATCGAGGAACAGATGTATATGTTCGTGCCGGTGGTGGTGGCCCTGGTGTTCGCCCGCGGCGGTGGGCGTCGTGTCGTCGCGGTGATCCTCGCTCTCGCGTCGGTTGCGTCGGTGATCGCTTCCATGGTCACGACCCGGCACGACGTCGTGTACTACGGCAGTCACACGCGGGCCGCCGAATTGTTGATCGGGGCGTTGTTGGCGTGCGTGCTCGGTCGTCGTTGGGACGGTGCGTCGCGGTTGTTCGCGCGCTCCTGGTCCTCGTTCGGAGCGTTGGCGCTGCTCGTCATCGTGGCCTTGGCCCGCGTCAGCGACGTCGGTTCGCCGTGGGTGTACTCGGGGTCGTTGGCCGCGTTCGCACTGTTGTCGGCGGTGGCCGTGACCGGTTCCATCGTGCCGGGCACGACCGCTCGAGTCCTGGGCTGGCGTCCCTTGGCGTCGGTGGGCAAGGTCAGCTACGGGCTGTACCTCGTTCACTGGCCGGTGATCGTGTGGATGAACGAGGATCGGCTGGGATTCGGCGGCGTCGCCCTCTTCGCGGTGCAGATGGCCGTGACGTCCGTGATCGCCGTCGTCAGTCATCGTTTCGTCGAGATGCCCGTTCGAGAGCGACGACTGTTGCGACGTCCGTCCACGGCCGGTGCCACCTTGATCGTCTCCATCGTCGTCACGGTCGCTCTCGCCATCACGTTCCTTCCGTCCGTCGACGCCACGCCCGACGCCGACGTCGAGGTGCTCACCACGATCCCCCGTGTCGGCACGTCGGTTCCGATCGCGGTGGATGAACCCGTCGGCGACGTCTTCGACGGATCGGGTCCGATGAGGGTGCTGGTGGTGGGGGACTCCACCGCCGAGAACATCGCGCGGGCTCTGGCCGACGTGGGCGATCCCGATGTCGGGGTCGTCTCGGGTGGTGTGCTGGGGTGTCCTTTGGTGCCGGCCTCGAGGGTTCGTGATCGCGTGGTGGGGGAACAGGACGTCACCTATTGCCCCGACGTGATGCGACTGGTGTCCGACAACGCCGCGAACGTCGACGTGATCCTGGTGGTGGTGGGCATCGCGAATCAGTGGGACTACCTGCCCACGAGCGGGTCGACCTGGATCGAAGCCGGAACGTCGGAACACCGAGTCGCCCTGGACGCTCTGATGGAACGTATTCAGGACCGAGTCGATCCTCTCGGAGTGACCACGCTGCTGCTCGAGGCCCCGGCCGTGCGCGACAAACCGGATCTGCTCGGCGACGATCCCGAGGCCATCGCGAAATGGTCGGAGGTGATGCGGGGTTGGGATCGGCGGTGGGCGTCGGTGCGGGTCGTTCCGTACGCGGATCTGTTGAGCGATCCCTACGGAGAAGCCGGTCGCGCCGAGCGACCCGACGGCGTGCACCTCGATCGCGCCTTCGCCGCCGACATCGCGCGCGATCCGTTGTTGCCGCGGATTCGTCTGGCCTGGGCCGCCGCGCTGAGCGACGTGGCGACCGGCTAGGTCGCGACGACGTCAGTTCACGTCGACGGTGCGGGTGTGCCAGCCGGTGGCGCCGTCGGGGGCCACGCTCGCGACCTCCTCGGTCTGCGTGTAGCCGCTCTTGTCGGTGGCGCGAACACGGATGTTGTGTCGGCCCGGGGTGGCGGTCCAATCGACGCTCCACAGGCGCCAGGCGTCGTCGGTGAGGTCCTCGCTGAGCGTCGCCTCGATCCATTCGCCTTCGTCGACGCGCACCTCGACCTTGGCGACGCCGGTGTGTTGGGCCCAGGCGACGCCGGCGATCTTGGTGGGACCGGAATCGATCTTCTGTCCGCGACGCGGGACGTCGATGCGCGACTGGGTCTTGATCGGAGCCTCGCGCGCCCAGCCACGGGGCACCCAGTAACCCTCGGCGTCGGACCAGCGGTTGATCTCGATCTCCGAGATCCACTTCGTCGCCGACACGTATCCGTAGATCCCCGGGACGATCAGGCGCGCGGGAAAGCCGTGCATCAATGGAAGCGGTTCGCCGTTCATGCCGATGGCCAACATCGCGTCACGACCGTCGCGGGCCACGTCGATGGGGAATCCGCAGGTCCAGCC
>WLEG01000130.1 GCA_009704425.1 Actinomycetota bacterium
TCCCCGTTGCGGGTCATGGTTCGAAGACGCGGACCGAGTTCGGGCCATCCGAACAACTCGAGGGAACGCTGATACGCGGGCGTGGAATACAGGAAGGCCAGCACCGCGCGCTGGGCCTCGCGACTGCGGTCGACCTCGACCGATGTGGGGCCGGTGACCAACGGCGAGGCGGTGATGATTCGGGGCGACGTGTCGCGACGCGCGCTCTCGACTCCGGCTTCGAGGGCGGGCATCGCCAGTTCGCGAACGAATCGCGGATGGGAGTTCGTCGGATGCGTGACGAACCAATCCGCGCATCGACCGGCCAACTCGATCGCCCCGCGGTTCACACCGCCGAGCAGGATGGTCGGTGGGTCGTGGGGGAGTGGACCCGGGTTGAAGAACGGTTGAAGTCGGTCGAGCGTGTACGACTCCGTGCGAACGTTCAGAGGGGAGCCGTCGGTGAAGGACTTCCAGATCGCGCGCACGACCGTGACGTAGTCCTCCATGCGTCGCAGGGGATCGGTCCACGCCACGCCGAATCGCCCCTCGATGTTCTGACGGATCTGCGTGGCGAGGCCCAGGTCGAAACGACCGTCACCGGCGGCCGAGGTGTCCCAGGACTGAAGCGCCGACAACATCGGGCTGCGCGGGAATGCCAAGGTCAGACTGGTCTGCACGCGCAGGCGTTCGGTGGCCATCAACGCCAGCAAGGAGACCACCATCGAGTCGTGAACCGTCTCGGGCACGTGGAGGATGTCGAAGCCCAACGCCTCGACCCGCTTCGCGTACGCCCCCACCTCGGTCAGCGGAACACGGTCGCTCATGCCGGCGATCAACAGCATCGTCGTGCTCCGTCGGGAGAGGGCGAACGATGGAAGTCCGGCATGGTTCGATTCTTGCCGACCCGATGCGCGAGAGCACGAACATCGTGCTCAGAACACGATTTTCCGCCTTCATCGAAGAAATCGATCAAGGTCCGGGAACACGGGCCCGATACCTCGTCTCGTGAAACGGAAGATGTCTCGACTCGGACGCGCGGCACTGTTGTCGTTGTCGTCGGCGGTGGCTCTCGGCTTCGTCGGAGTCCCCGGAGCGATGGCCCAGAGTGGCCGCGGCTCGAATTCCTCCTCGTCATCGGCGACCTCCTCGATGGGCCTCACCTACGTGGTGGTCAACAACGACTCGCTCAGTCGGATCGCCTCGCGGGTGAACGTTCCGATCAACGATTTGTTGGCGGTGAACGGTTTCGTCCGCTCGAGCGTGATCGTTCCCGGTCAGGTGATCAAGCTCCCCGACACCGCGTCGAGCACGCCGATGGCCTCGCCCGTCGTCGCTGTCAGCGTCTCTCCGGCGGTCGCCTCCTCGGCGGTGGCGGGCCCGACCTACGTGGTGCAGCGCAACGACTCGCTCTCGTTGATCGCGTCGAAGTCGAAGGTGTCGTTGAGCGCGTTGCTGGCGGCGAACAAGTTCACGCGTTCCAGCGTCATCGTCCCCGGACAGGTCATCAAGTTGCCCGCGGGCTCGTCGGTCATGAGCGCGGTGTCGGCCACGAATCCGGTGGTCCCCACCAAGTTGCAACAGGTCCTCGACTTCGCCCACGCCCAGGTCGGCAAGCCGTACAGGTTCGCCGCGGCGGGTCCCGCCAGCTACGACTGTTCCGGCTTGACCAAAGCCGCCATGGCCGTGGCCGGGGTGAAACTTCCCCACCAGAGCCTCCAACAGTCGCAGTTGGGATCGGCCATCGATTGGAAGACCACTCCCATCCAGGCCGGCGACCTGGTGTTCACGTACTCCAGCAAGAGCCCCACGGTGATCAGCCACGTGGGCATCGCCATCAGCTCGACGCATTGGATCGAGGCCCCCAACACCGGTTCGGTCGTGCGCATCTCGAAGTTGCCCTCCAGTGCGCGCATTCAGGCCGTGCGCCGCTTCCTCTGATCGAGGCCCCGGTATGAGCGAATCCGCGTCCTCGACCTCACTGTCGATCCCGACCCTGGAGTGTCTGCGGTGGTCGCAAGACGGGCCGGTCGGTCGGATCACGCTGGCTCGACCCGAGAAGTTGAACGCGCTGTCGGCGCGACTTCTCGGCGAGATGATCGAGTTGTGTGCTTGGTTGCATCGACGCTCCGACGTTCGCGTCGTCGTGGTTGCCGGTGAGGGTCGTGCGTTCTCGGCCGGTTTCGACCTGGGTGACTTCTCCGCACCGACGACGGGTGACCCGCGCGACGGGGCCGATCTGGGTCGTTTGGCGACCGACGCACTCACCGACGTTCCCCAACTGACGATCGCGGCCGTTCACGGTCGGTGCATCGGTGGTGGGACGGTGTTGGTGGGGGCGTGCGATCTGCGGATCGCGTCCGAGGACGCGTTGTTCTCCATACCGGAGGTCGATCTGGGCATTCCGTTGGCGTGGGGTGGAATCCCGCGCCTGGTCCGCGAGTTGGGTCCGGCCATAACCAAGGAGTTGGTGCTCACCTGTCGCCCGTTCTCGGCCGAGGAAGCGCATTCGTTGCGTTGGATCAACACGGTCGTGCCCCGTGACGACTTGGACCGACACGTCACCGAACTGGCGACGTCGTTGGCCGCCAAACCGCTCTACGCGTTGCGCGCCACCAAGGCCCACGTGAACGCGGTGACCGAGGAGATCGCCGGAACCGGACGCAGCGTGCAGGACGCCGACTCGTTGGTGTACGCCATGCGTGATCCCGAGAGTCGTCGGGTGTCGGCCGAGTATCTCGCGGCCCGCAAGAAGTAGCGCGCCGGCGAGCGTCAGGGAAGTTCGCGCACCCGCACCGACAGACAGGTCACGCAACCCTCGAGTTTGATGAACTCGCTGATGTCCACCTCGATGGTGCGATATCCCCGATCGCGATACGACGCGGCCACGTCGGGGGCGTCGGCGGCCATGAGGATGAGATCGGGTTCCAGCAACACGACGTGCGCGCCGGACTCCTGACTGACGGCCTCGAAGCGGGGGAAAGCATCGGTGGAATCCAAACCGGGTGCCCAGCCCACGATGGTGCCGTCGGAGAGGGCGGTGGCGGCGGACTTCAGATGAAGGACCTTGGTGAGCGGAACCCCGATCACCTTGGCGCCCATCGGTTCGACGATGGCCGCGAACTGACGCAGGCCCTCGGGGTTGGTGCGACCACCGAGGCCGACGTAGATGGTGTCGCCGTCGGGGTGCGGAACCTTCAACACGTCACCTCCGTCCATCGTGCCGGGGGCGACGATGCGTTCGACACGGCATCCGAGTTCCGCCACGATCGGCTCGACGCCGATGGTCTCGGGCTTGCGCGCGTCGTCTCCGGGTCGGGTGATGATGGCGGTACCGCGATACAGCACCACGGGGTCCTCGATGAAGACGGCGTCGGGGCAATCGTCGGCGGGCGGCACCTCGATGATCCTCCAACCCGCCGCGCGGACGGCGTCGACGTATTCGGTCCACTGAACCAAGGCGAGATCGACGTCGATGGGTGAGCGGTCGATGTGCGTGACGATGCCGTCACTGAGACGGGGGCCGGGACGACGGACGAGAGCGATGCGGGTCTGCTGGGGCACGCGGAAAGACTAGGGGCTGCCGGGGATGGGCCGTCGTCTCACTATGGTTGTGTCGACACGAGGGGGAGTCATGACCGTCGATCCAGCCCAAGACCCGCGCATCGATCCGCGCATCAAGGCCATGTTGGCGTTGATGCCCAGTTTCCAGGCACCGGACGTACCGGATCGCGCCGCGTTGTTGGAACGCAGCAACACGCCCGAGGGAATGGCGGCCGCCGAGATGTATCGATCGATGATGGCCGTCTGTGACACCGAGGAGAACGCGCCCACCAAGGGGTTGCGCATCCATCTCGAGACGGTGACCTCGCAGCCGGACGGCAACTCGATCACGTTGCGCGTCATCCGTCCCGACACCGATGCCGTTCTGCCGTGCATCTATTACATCCACGGCGGTGGCATGGCGTCGTTGTCGTGTTTCGACGGCAACTACAGCGGGTGGGGCAAGTTGCTCGCCGCCAAGGGTGTGGTGGTGGTGATGGTGGAGTTCCGCAACGCGGTCACGCCGTCGTCGCTGCCCGAAGTGGCCCCGTTCCCGGCCGGGCTGAACGATTGCGTGTCCGGTCTGCGGTGGGTGGTGGCCAACACGTCGTCGTTGGGTGTCGACCCCGCTCGCGTCGTGGTGGCCGGAGAGAGTGGCGGCGGCAACCTCACCCTGGCGACCGGCATGAAACTGTTGAAGGACGGCGACATCGGAACGATCTCCGGCTTGTACGCGTTCTGTCCGTACATCGCCGGTCAGTGGCCCACTCCGGAATGTCCGTCGTCGACGGAGAACAACGGCATCTTCCTGAGCCTGCACAACAACAACGGACGCATGGGTTACGGAATCGAGGCCTTCGACCGTCGTGACCCGCTGGCGTGGCCCAGCTTCGCCACCGAGGACGACGTGCGAGGGTTGCCACGAACGATGATCAGTGTCAACGAGTGCGACCCGCTCCGCGACGAGGGAATCAACTTCTACCGACTGTTGTTGCGGGCCGGAGTGCCGGCTCGCGCGCGCACGATTCTGGGCACCACGCACGGCATCGAACTGATGCCCATCGCGTGTCCCGAGATCACCGAGGCCGCCCAGATCGACCTGGTGGCGTTCGCCAGCGCGTGACGATCCGCGTCGATCGCATCGTCGCGGTCAGTAGACGTTGACCGTCGACCGGAACTTCTGCATGAGGTGCGGGCCGGCGGCGATGGGGGCGTGACGGGGAGGTCGGTCCTCGTCACGACAGGTGGGAAGGCACTCGATCACCGCGTCCCAGTTCGCGTTGTGGAAGAAGGCGATCGATTGGCGTCGTCCACGGGGGATGGTGACGCGGTGGAGTGTCGACTTCCAGCGGTCGTTGGTCCACCTTTCCATGGCGTCGCCCAGGTTCACCACCAGATCGCCCGGTCGCGGGTGCACGTCGATCCAGCCCGTCGCCGATTCGACTTGAAGGCCGGGTTGATCCGGATCGGTCTCGAGGATGGTGAGCGTGCCGTAGTCGGTGTGGGCACTGGCTCCGAGTTGACCCTCGTGCACCGCGGCGGTGACGTCGTCGAGTCCGGGATAGTTCAACGCGCGCATGGCGCTGGTGTGGCGGTCGATCATCGGTTCGAAGTGATCGGACGGCAAGTGGAGCGCTTCGGCCATGAGCGACAACAGACGTGCAGCCAGGTCGGCCATGCTTTCGTACCGCGCGGTCCACGAGTCGCGCATTCCGGCCGGTGAGGCGGGTCACAGGTTCGGGGACCAGGCGAACGATTCGTCGGGGTCGACGATGTCGTGCGTCGGAGCGGAGACCGGGCCGATGGCGAAGCTCTCCTTGCGATCCGGAGGCGCCGCGGTTCCGAGAGAGCGCGCGAGTGTCTCGCCCGTGAGCGGCGACCATCCGTAGGGATAGCCCGGCCGGGGCATGGCCACCGCGGTCTTGTCGCTGTCGGGAAGATCGAAGAAGCGGTGGGCGTCGTCCCACGACCGTCGAAGCACCGATTGGTCGAGACCGTGGTTGGTGATGGCGAAGAATCCCGAGGTGGCGCAGGCGCGGCCGATGTCGGCGGCGCAGTCCGCGCGATGGAGGTCGATGAGGGGGATCATGCGGGATGGCCCGGATCGAGGGTCATGGTCCGACGGTAGTTGCCCGGGTCGCGGGATCGTGGTTGGCGGGTCGGGGCGGTACAATCGACGGTCTTGCGGGTGTAGCTCAATGGCTAGAGTTCCAGCCTTCCAAGCTGGCTATGCGGGTTCGATTCCCGTCACCCGCTCCA
>WLEG01000131.1 GCA_009704425.1 Actinomycetota bacterium
AACACCCGCTCTACCGCTGGGGACCCATCACCCACGCACCCTCGCTGTTGTCCGGCGACGGCGGTTTTCCCCGCAGCGTCGACGACCTCTGGGAGCACGCCGACCCCGCCGAGGTGTTGCGCGAATGCCGCGCCCAGATCGAACGGGCCATCGCGTGGGGCTTCGACGTGTCCCACCTCGCTCCTCATCTCAGCGTCATCACGTTGCGTCCCGAGTTCTTCGACATCTACCTGGAGATGGCCGTCGAATTCCGTTTGCCCATTCGTCTGCCCTCGACTCTCACCACCGAGCAAGCCGGATTCCCGTTCCGCTCGCTGGCCGCCGACGAGGGAATCGTCTTCCCCGATCACTTCGATCATGATTGGCGGGCCGGCAGTCGCGAGCGTGTCTACTCGGCGATCCGCGAGTTGAGGCCCGGCGTCACCGAGATCCACATTCAGCCCAGCGTGGACACGCCCGAAGTGCGGGCTCTCACCGAGGATGCGGCGCAATGGATCGACGACCTCGATCTGGCCGTGAACGACACCACGTTGCGCGATCTGCTCGCCGAGTCCGGAGCCGTGCTCATCGGTTATCGCGAGCTCCGCGACGCCATGCGTCGCGGCTGACGCCGTGCGTCAGCCCGCCAGCAACCGGGCGATCACCTCGGCCGCACGTCCGCTGGACAACGCGTCGAACAACGGTCCGGTCGGGCCGGTGATCTTCAACTTGCCGCGCATGAACGCCACCGTCGGATCCATGGCGGCGTCGGCCTTGGCGATGGTGGCCACGGTGTCGGCATCGTCGGGTCCGTCGACGCGTTCGTCGTTCTTGGCCATCACGACCCGGAACTGAATGGTGCGCGTGTCGTTCATGGCGTTGCTCCCACGGGGTCGGGGTTGGTGAGTCGTCCCGGGCGGGGGACTCCGGCGGGAAGCGCCACGACGTCGACGATTCCGGCGAACAGATCCGTCTCCACGTCGTCGTCGGCGGGTCCGCCCACGGTCGAGCGCGCCAGGATCCAGTCCTCCCACGGGTACACCTCGCTCAACTGATCGTCGTCGAGACCGAACCACCAGGGCTCCTTCGGATCGATCTGGGTGGCGTGCGCCCGCAACGCGCCCGATCGCGCCGACATGTGCGAGGCCACGTGCGTGCGCGTGGTGATGCGTTCGTCGTGCGACGGACGATTCAGCCACCGCTCGTCGTAGGGAGAGGATCCGTTCCGTTGCAACATGGCCTCGTGCACCGCCACCAGACGGGTGCGCGACCATGCCGAGTAGTACATCTTCGAGGGCTGCCACGCGGGCCCCGCCCACGGATACCACGTGGGGTCACCGGCGCGAGCGAAGGCCACCACCGAGATCTCGTGCACCTTCACGTGATCGGGGTGCGGGTAACCGCGTTGATCGTCGCCGTACGTGATGAGGATCTGGGGTCGGGCCCGACGGATGACGGTCACCAGTCGTCCCACGGCCTCGTCGAGATCCGCCCGATGAAAGCAGTCCGGATGAACGTTCGCCGGCGAATCCAGCATTCCCGAGTCGCGATAACCCAGCATCACGACCTCGTCGAAGCCGATGATGGCCGCGGATTCGGCCAACTCGCGCGGACGCACCCGCGCCAACGCCGCCTTGATCTCGGCGTCGTCCAACCCGGCCAGGACGCCCCCCGGTTCGCGCAGCGCCGGATTCTGCAGGTCGCCCTCTTCCCCGCCGGTGCAACACACCAACACCGTGCGCACCCCGAGGTCGTGATACATCGCCAGCGTGGGAGCACCCTTGGAGGCCTCGTCATCGGGATGGGCGTGCACCGTGAGGATGCACAGGTCCGCCGTCGACGTCATGAGGCCACGCTAGTTCGCCCGACCGAACCCGCCCCATCCGCCACCGCCCGTAACATGACCTCATGCGCCGTTCCGCACCGTCGATCACCGTTGTTCTCGTGGGCGCGCTGACGTTGTTCGGATGCGCCGACGACGGACGCGACATGACCCCTCCGCGCGACGGGCAGACCGAATCGATCATCGCACCGACCGAGACGTCCGCGGTGCTCGACACCTCGGCCCCCGTCGAGGCCGAGCCGATGACCCTGTACGGCCCGTGGCTCGACGGTGATGCCATCCCGAACGCGCACACCTGCGCCGAGTCGGGGACATTCCCGGGCATCAGTTGGACCGGGGTCCCCGCCAGCACCGTGTCACTCGCCGTCGTGATGCTCGACACGACCGACACCTCGGTGGACCCGGTGGGTCGGGCGCACTGGGTCGTCATCGGAATCGATCCGTCGGTGACCGGGCTCCAGTCCGGTGTGCTCCCGGCCGGTGCCATGACGGCCGCCAACGCCTTCGGAACGCCCGGGGCCCCCGAGTTGGCGTGGCGCGCCCCGTGCCCGCCGGCCGCCGAGGTGCGCACGTACGTATTCGAGGTGCACGCGCTCGATCAGCAGATCGAGTTGCCGCCCGAGACCCCGGCGGGCGACATGGTGCGGGCCATCGATTTCGCCACCATCGCCAGCGCCAGCCTCTCCGGCACCGTGATGGCCATCTGACCGTCACCACTATCAGCGGTGGCCCGACCACCGTGTGACACACTGACGTGTCGTGTCCGAAGGTTCGCTGTCCCGTCCGGGGTCGTCCCCGACGCCTCCCCCCGAGGTGGGTCTCTTCGACACCGACGCCTCCGGCCGTCTTCTGTCGGGTGACGCGAACTTCCGTCGCGTCGCGTTGGGCGGGGCGGTCCCCCCAGTGGGACGCGCTCCGTGGGCCAACGCCCGCCCCGACGATCGCATGGGTGCCGAGCACGTCTGGCGCCAGGCCAACGGGGGGCCCGCCGACATCACCGTTCCCATCGGGCATCCCGACGGCAGCGAGCACCGGGTGCGTTTCATCCTCACTCCCCGCGTGGCCGACGACGGTTCGGTCGTGGGCTTCACCGGTATCGCACTACGCGCCGACGAAACCGTGGCCGTCGCCTCGTCGTGGAACGTCGCCATCGGCGAGTTGATCGACGGCACCGACGACGTGGTGATCGTGTCCGACGATGCGGGGCTCGTCACGTACGCCAATCCCGCCGCCGGCTCCTATCCGCAGCTGCTGACCGTCGTGCGCGATCAAATGCCTCGAGACATCGCCACCGGCGCGAACGTGTCGTGGCGCGGCGAGGTGGGACTGCGCGGACCCGACGACGACATCCACACCTTCGAGGTGCAGGTTCGTCGCACCACCGACGGACTGGCTCTCATCGCGCGCGACATCACGTCGGCGACCAAGCTCCAGGCCGCTCTCGCCCACCAGGCCACGCACGACGGACTCACGACGCTTCCCAATCGCACCTTGTTCATCCGCAAGCTCTCTGAGGCGATCGAACGCGCCCGCGCCACGCGCGAGATGGTCGCCGTCTTCTTCCTCGACATCGACAAGCTGAAGGACGTCAACGACTCCGTCGGCCACGAGAACGGCGACATGCTGATCGCCAACATCGGCAAGCGACTCGTGGGTGCCACGCGCCCGGGTGACATCGTGGGCCGCATCGGTGGCGACGAGTTCGTCATCCTGTGCGAGGGTCTGGTCGACGAGGAGGCCGCCCTCGATCTGGCCGAACGCGTGCGTCTGGCCATCACCGGACGCGTCTTGTTGCAGGGCGTCGAGGTCACCACCGGGGCCAGCCTCGGCGTGGCCGTGACCCGCGGAGAGACCGGCGAGCCCGTGCTGACCGACGCCGCCATCGCCCTCATGCGCAACGCCGACACCGCCATGTATCACGCCAAGCTGCGCGGTCGGTCGCGTTGCGAGTTGTACTCCGACACCATGCGCGAAACCGCGCGGGAACGCTCCGCCTTGTCGGCCGCACTCGAACGGGCCCTCGCCAACGGCGAGCTACGACTCGTGTACCAACCCGTCTACTCCCCGTACTCTGAACGCGTCGTGGGTGCCGAGGCTTTGTTGCGCTGGCACCATCCCGACCTCGGGATTCTCACACCATCGGTCTTCGTCGATCTGGCCGAGGAGTCCGGAATCATCGCGCCCATCGGAGAGTGGGTCGCCCAGCGCGCGTGCGCCGATCTGCGCGGGTGGCTCGACGACGGTCGCGTGGATCGTCAGTTCGTGATGCACGTGAACGTGTCACCGAGGCAGGTGGCCGATCCCCGCTTCGTCGAACGAACACTGGCGGCGTTGAAGGACCACGACCTGCAACCCCAACACCTCGCGCTCGAATTCGACGAACGAATGCTGATGCGCGATCCCACCAACGCCTTGCGCACGTTGCAGTCGTTGCGCCGATTCGGAGTGCGTCTGTCCATCGACGATTTCGGGACCGGCTACTCGTCGCTGTCGCACCTTCGCTCGTGCCCCGCTGATTTCCTGAAGCTCGACGGGTCGTTCGTGCGCTCCCTCGGTGACGAGGATCGCGACGATCCCATCGTGCGCAGCATCATCCAACTCGCCCACAGTCTGGAGATGGCCGTCATCGCCGAGTGGGTCACCACCGATGCCCAGGTGTCCCGACTGCGGGCCATGGGTTGCGATCTCTTGCAGGGCTACCGCATCGGCCGACCGGTGGGCGCTCTTGACTTCGGGCACACGGGCCCGATGAGCCAATCTTTCGGTGACGGATTACCGTTTCCCTGACCCATGGAATCGTTCCCGCCGCCCGTTCTGCCCGCGTGTTATCGACACGCCGACGTCGCCACCGGTCGCTCGTGCACCCGCTGCGGGCGACCCGCCTGCGCGGACTGCCTCTCGCAAGCCACGGTCGGAAGCCATTGCCGTGATTGCGTGAAGGCCTCGCGCCCTCCCACCACCGTTCGCGCCCGTGATTGGAACGCCCGCCAGTCGAATCTGGTCACCACCACCCTCATCGCCGTGAACCTGGCGGTCTTCGTGTGGGTTCTCGTCGGGGACTCGTCGTCGTTCGGCTTCGGTGACCGGCCCGGCGAGCGCGAGATCCAACTGGGTCTCAGCCGATGGCTGATCTCCGAGCCCGACGGCTGGTATCGACTGGTGTCGGCCGGATTCCTCCATTTCGGGATCCTCCATCTCGCGATGAACATGATCCTGCTGTACCAGTTGGGCAACATGCTCGAGGCACCGCTCGGTCGCGCCCGCTTCGCCTTGCTCTACTTCGCGTGTCTTCTCGGCGGATCCCTCGGTGCCTTGGTCATCCAAGGCGGAGGCGGAGGATTGCACGGTGGTGCGTCCGGAGCGGTCTTCGGGCTGATGGGTGCCACGGCCGTGGGCATGCAACGTCGAGGCGTGAACGTGTTCCAAACCGGCATCGGCGCCACGTTGGCCATCAACTTGTTGCTCACGTTCACCATTCCCGGCATCTCCATCGGAGGTCACGTGGGTGGTGTGGTCACCGGCGCTCTGTTGGGCACGGTGATGCTGGCGCCGTCGTGGCGTCCGCTGCCCGTGTGGGCGTCGTGGGTGGCGCCGATCGCGGCCATGGTGATCGCGTTCCTGGGCAGTGTGTCGGTGGCCGGCTGACCTCCGGCCCACCGATCAACAATTTCCGCCGATCAACGACGACGCGGTTTGCGCGCCTTCACCGGAATGGGCTTGGGCTTGGCCGACTCACCGATCACGCGCACGCCGATCGCACCGATGCCCGCGGCGGTGCCCGCCACGATGAGGTTCACGATCCAGGACGACATGAGGTCAACCTAGTTCCTCGTCGCGAGGTGATGTCGGCACGAGACGAAACAGTGTGCTCAGTGAGCTCAGTGGGCGCAGCCGCAACCCGAGCCGCACCCACCGGCGCGCGGGGCGGCCGGCGCCGGAGCGGTGTTGCCGCCCGA